>NZ_MCWZ01000267.1 GCF_002877365.1 Vibrio sp. 10N.261.55.A7 | reverse complement strand
GTCTGGCGTTGGGTTAGGATCCGGGGTTGGATCTGGGTCGGGAGTAGGGGTTGAACCACTCACCAGTTTCCATGGTGAATCCCATTCGTTTGCATAGTTGTCTGTTGGACTCTGCCCTGCGTTCGTCCACCACTTGGCTTCGTAGGTTTGTCCATTAAGCGTCACTTGCGTTCCACCAGAATACGATTTGGTTACATCATAAGGTTCAGCGGCATATAAGTGACCACTTAGCGCGATACACGCTAACGTGGCTGCTACTTTGTTCATCCTAAACATAAATGATTCCTTTCGGTTTGTTTTATTCTTATGTCTTACTTCACGTTAATTTTTGAATAGATATTTATTAAC
>NZ_MCWZ01000266.1 GCF_002877365.1 Vibrio sp. 10N.261.55.A7 | reverse complement strand
GCTAATAGCTTAACGGCTTAATGCTCTGTTAAGCCGTATCGCAGATGAAACGGGAGACGAATTGCCATTGTTCGAATCGATGGTTTTCCTAGTGCCTATGCATTAACGGTTGTCGTTTGCACCCGCCTCTAACTCGTTCCAGTGTTCAAACGGGGAATTGGCGTTACTCACGTCGATTTTCTCTACTGTTATCGAGCTCGGAGAGGGGTGATCGTGACCAAACAACTCGTAGCTCCAACGGTAATCAAATCCAGATTGAGCCGCCTCATGGCGATCCGCCGCAATGTAGATTGTGTTAATACCGGCCCATTTTGCTGCTAGATAACACAATGCACAGGGCTCGCCAGAGGCAAATAACGTTTTTCCTGACAGATCGCTGCTGCCCAACGA
>NZ_MCWZ01000265.1 GCF_002877365.1 Vibrio sp. 10N.261.55.A7 | reverse complement strand
TTAGTATCCTTCATCACTTGGGTTGCTGTATTAGTTTGGGCGTTGAAAGTTCGAAACTTACTAAATTCCACATTGTTGCTAGCTAAAGGGGATGACAATTGGGTTAGCCTTGCCTGGACAATTGTCTTTAATTACTTATATTTCAACCACAAAATCGAATTCATCTGTAGAAACCCAAGTCGTGACAGAGTCGAGAATACATAACAAATTACTTAACAGGGACTCCTAACACTTGGCGACTTCAGTCGCAATTTTAGCTCCGTGTTTATGGCACAATATTCAGGTTGGGTGGTATCGCGTTATCGCCCGTTAGTAAGGCGTTAGTCGTTTA
>NZ_MCWZ01000264.1 GCF_002877365.1 Vibrio sp. 10N.261.55.A7 | reverse complement strand
TTCTACCAACTGAACTAAGGGGGAATTGCTTAAAAGCGGAGCGAATATTAACGACAGCATACTCTAGTGTCAACAATTGGGGACGAGAAAAAAGCAAAAAAAATTGCTCATTATCGCTTTACTTTCCCCAATGCCTTGTGACTCTTGGGCTGCATTTACTTATCCACCAAATTTGTGGATAAGTGTGTTAATTACTCGGTAGAACTATGAAA
>NZ_MCWZ01000263.1 GCF_002877365.1 Vibrio sp. 10N.261.55.A7 | reverse complement strand
GACAAAAAAATAGCCAGCACTAGGCTGGCTATTTTTAGAAAAAAGGTACTAAATTAAAGTACTTTGATGTTTTCAGCTTGTGGGCCTTTTTGACCTGTAGTTACTACAAACTCAACTTTTTGACCTTCAACTAGAGTTTTGAAACCGTCGCCAGTGATCGCTGAGAAGTGAGCGAATACGTCTGGACCGTTTTCTTGTTGAATGAAACCGAAGCCTTTAGTTTCGTTGAAC
>NZ_MCWZ01000262.1 GCF_002877365.1 Vibrio sp. 10N.261.55.A7 | reverse complement strand
TGTTGTTGCTAAGTTCGGCCGTGAGGTGATGTGCTCTGGAGTGGTGTTGTTGCGTAATTAGATGGAACTAAATCAGGTGCTGTCGATCTCAAATGACCAGATCGAAGGACTTGGAAAAGGTTCAACTAATTTAGGCAATAACGTCCATTACAACACAAGTTGGTGAAGTTAACGCCATGATAAAGCCCCAGTTCCCTATAACCATTCGGACAGAAATAAATATAAAGCATCAGTTTTTTCAGGTTTTTACTCTTGTTATTAACCCTGGTTTGATAGGGGGTATTGCTATTACTG
>NZ_MCWZ01000261.1 GCF_002877365.1 Vibrio sp. 10N.261.55.A7 | reverse complement strand
GAGCCAATTGGCTCGTTTTTTTTCGTCTAACGCTTAGGCCCTAGAGTCCATTAACCGTCAAGTTTATCGATGTAAAAGAGATTTATTTCACAAGGTATGTTCCGCTTATCGATTCAATCTAGGCAATTGAATCATAGGGCTTAACAAAAGCATGAAAGAAGTTAACCTGACTCTTTTGGCCGCGCTTATCACCTTGCCTAAGCGGTCTAGGCTTCTCAGGTTCACTCAGCGCGACTAAAGCTAATACTAGAAACCCCTATCAAGCTGCTCAAAAACCATCGGGATAGCCCAGCAGACCCAATGAGACAAGTTAATGTACGTTCGACTCGTATCAAGCTCAAAATTCCTTATAAAAACGCCAAGGAGCCTTTGTCGTGTAGCACAATTCATCTCAGGTACTGAATGTAACCATCATCCTTTCAGTGGTTATTTATCGAATCTTTTTCGTGCCAGAAATACGTGGATGAATAAACGCTCTTTCTTCGCTTTATTTATCCTAATTATGAGACATAAATCAAACACTTCTCTCACTCTTTTAATATTCAACAAACAACTAGAAATAAAGGTTACCATTAACCATAATGATAGAGCTCAAAC
>NZ_MCWZ01000260.1 GCF_002877365.1 Vibrio sp. 10N.261.55.A7 | reverse complement strand
ATTATTTAATTCTAACTGTATCCCCAACCGCCTATAAATTATAATAAAGTTAAAATTTTCCAGAACACTTTCAGGAATAAATATTGATCCATATCATATCGAAAGTATAACTTATCAAACCACAACCGATAGGTTGTAAGCAATCGTTAATAAAGAGACGTTTTAACAGATGTTACTACTCAGAATTACCGATAATTACGGTAAATAGAAAGGAACTACGTGTCATAGCTCTCAAGCTACACACCGATTTCAGGCATAAAAAGCGGCCCAAACGTCTCTGTCATTTATTCCCAATGCTTTATTATTTATCACATACTCTACGGATGTTTCACAAATAAAGACGTTAATTAACATTAGGGAGCCCTCTAATTTATATTAAATATAAATAACAAAAAACCTATTCTAAAGATAGCTATTGAAAACCATAC
>NZ_MCWZ01000259.1 GCF_002877365.1 Vibrio sp. 10N.261.55.A7 | reverse complement strand
CGCGATGAACCTTTTTTTTGCCCTGATTTGTGTTTTATTAGCAAGCAGCCAGTCAGTTAAGTCGGGCTGAAGGTAAGATTAACCAGGGGTACTGTCGTGACACCAGCAATAGACTACGCAAAAAAACACAAAATCGCTCATACCATTCATCAATATGACCATGATCCTAGAGTAACCTCTTTTGGGATGGAGGCGGTTGAAGTGCTTGGTCAAGATCCCAGAAGAGTGTTTAAAACACTCCTGTTTTGTTTAAATGGCGAGCCGAAAAATCTGGCTGTGGCGGTAATTCCTGTTGAAAACCAATTAAATCTTAAGCTTGCTGCTAAGAGTGCAAAGGTAAAAAAAGCAGCGATGGCGGATGCTGGCATTGCGCAAAAGGTGACGGGTTATATCGTGGGTGGAATCAGTCCACTAGGGCAGAAAAAACGACTGCCGACGTTTATACATCAGAGTGCGACAGAGTTTGACTCTATTTGTGTGAGTGCTGGAAAAAGAGGGC
>NZ_MCWZ01000258.1 GCF_002877365.1 Vibrio sp. 10N.261.55.A7 | reverse complement strand
CAGACGCTGCCGGCAATGCCAATGATGAATGGCGGAGCGGAGTCATTGCTGTCGAGGAACTTGTGCAACACGGAATTACGACTTTGGCGCGCCTCTATATATAGGTTGAGTAACCGACTTAGTGGTAGATAAATGTCGACCGCTTCATCCATTGAAAGCCGTTCATTAACCCCTTGGAGTTCTTGTATGTCTGACTCTGATAGTGTCATAGGTACAGCGTTACGCAGTTCTGCCCATTTAGCACGATCAAAAGAGATATAAGGACTCATAAGTACCCACAAACATTAGAATAACGAAATAGAATTGCGAACATACAACAAGCGTAAAACATTGCAAATAATAAAGATGTTCAAGCCCCCAAAAAACACAAACTTGAATGAAAAAACACCAAATATTTTCATTACTGTAAAAAAAGCAGTTTTTTTTTAATTTACTATTGCAAGGTCGAATATCATTCAATAGAATGCGCACCACTTATGC
>NZ_MCWZ01000257.1 GCF_002877365.1 Vibrio sp. 10N.261.55.A7 | reverse complement strand
AACATCTCCACCTTGCTCATTTGCTGTTACAACAAGGCTAGGCGCATCTTCATCGGCACCTGGGCGACCCGTTTCAATTCCGTCACCACGATCGTCTTCAATAGAGCCTGTATCTTGTGCTGTAGGGGCTTCTACAAATTCACTCTCACTGTTAACGACCAGTGTGACTGATTCAGTGGCTTCTGTTTCTAAATCATCTTGAATACGTACGTATACTACAAGCTCAGTATCGCCAGTCGCGATAGTAAGATCTTCTTCCGTTAACGCTCGGTATCCGCCTTCACCATCAGAAACAAAAAGATTGTCTAAATAATCTTCGCCTTTTTCCGCAGTATCACTTTCATCACCGAGCGTGAGATCTAGAACAACATCTTCCGAGACAGCCTGGTCAAGCTCAATAGTAAAGGACAGGTAGCTTTCGTCATCTTCAACGACGGCTTCACCAGCCGTAACTGACATTTCTGCTACAGCTAGAACAGTAACATCAACTGTAACCGTATCGACTCCACCTTGACCATCACTTACTTGAATCTCAAAGGTATCTGGACCGTTATACTCTGCACTTGGCGTATACTCCCAATTACCATCTGCGTCGACAGTAACCGTACCGTTTTCACCTTGAGACAAAACGCTATAGGTAAGATCATCACCGTCCACATCCGTTGCTTGAACAGCACCCGAGGCAGCCTCGTCCTCTTTGGTGGTTATCGCTATATCACCAACGAGTAAATCATTAGATTCATCCACAAATGTTGGAGCATCGTTGACCGGTGTAACAGCAATATTAATTGTTAGTGTGTCAATTCCACCCTGACCGTCCGACACTTGAACAGTAAAGCTATCAGGACCATTGTAGTTTTCATTAGGAACGTATTCCCAAGATCCGTTAGGGTTAACAGTCACCGTGCCATTAGATGCATCTGAGGTTTGTGAATATACAAGCTCGTCACCGTTACTATCGGTTGCAGATAGCTGACCTGCTAAAGCAGTGTCTTCTTCGGTAGATAAGGCTAAGTTGTCGCCAAGCTCTACTAGAGACGTATCAACAAAGTTTGGCGCGAACTGACGAAATTGTTGTAACAGTGTTAGGCTTTGCGTTTGAGAAAGACCAAGGCTTTGTAAACCTTGTGTATCAAAATTGGTTTGAGCGATGGTTTCACTTCCATCACGAGTGACACTACCTGAAACGGTTAAGCTTGAACCAGAATTCCCACCAGCGGCTGTAGCAAAATCTTCTCCCAACTGCGTAGGATCCTGCCCTTCTTCTAACGCTGCGAAGATGTCTTCTATTTCAGCAGAGATGTCTTGTAACTCTCCATCATCACCGACGAGTTCAACTTGAATATCCTGTTCAGGCTGAGCTTCCAAAGTACCGTCACTTTTCACGATAACTTCACCTGGAAGAACTTGGTCCCCTTCATTGATGATTTTAATGTTACCGTTAATATCAATAACGATGATTTGTCCGGCAGCCAAGTTACCACCAAAAAGAGTTCCAATTCCCATACCAAGCCTCTGCTTCGCTAACTACACGTTCCATTCCGTCAAATTTATGACAGAAAAGAATCCATTCATATATGCTATAACTTACCATTAATACATAGTAAACAAAACCAAGAACACAACAATTCACTAACGAACTTGCATTCATATGTAGACGTACATCACACTCTACAGATGAACCAACATCACACTTAAAATATGATCTTCATTCCAAATTTTTAGACAAGCTATGTATTATTTTCTCATCGAACAAATCTCACTTTTACGAACTCATTACACTTTCCACTCAAAAACATTAGTCATTCTAATAATTTATGGTATTTTATTGACGCTTCACATAATTGAATAACTTTAGTCGTCCAAGGAGAGACAGAGTGAACTGGAATAGAGTTAAGGCTATTAGCTTTCTAATTGCCGTCAGTTTTCCTAGCCATAGCCAAACCCTCGAACAGGCAGTAGCTCATACGTTAGAAACTAACCCAGAATTAAAAGCATCATTTAATGAGTTTATTAGTAAGCGCTATATATCAGATGCGTCTAGTGGCGCCTATCTACCAAGCTTAGACCTTGATGCTGGTATTGGCTATGAAGCGATTAGCCCTGCCGTTGGGAATGATCAGGACACTGAACTAACCCGAAAAGAAGCAACACTGACTCTGACACAATTACTTTGGGACGGCTCTTCGACGCTTAATGATATGGACAGAACGTCTGCTGATGCTGAATCAGTGCGTTTACAGCTTTTGTCGGATGCGCAAGACATGGCATTAGAAGTCACTAAGATTTACTTAGACTCAACGAAAGCTTATGAGATATTAAGCTTGTCAGAAAGTAACTTAGCAAAACATAAAGATATTTATAAAGATATCAAAAAGAGAGTTGAGTCTGGCATCGGATCGACTGCTGACATGTCTCAAGTCGAAGCCCGAATCGCTAAGGCACACGGCAACCTTCTCGCCGCTCAAAACAATCTGTTCGATGTGCATACCCAATTCAAACGAATTGTTGGTCAATCACCGCTGGGATTAACATTCCCAATGGCAGATGAAATGGCTCTACCGCTGACGATCGATGAAGCAGTCAACACCGCATTCATGCAGCACCCTGTCATCAAGGTTGCACAAGCCGATGTTGACGCGGCTAAGTTTCAATATAAACAGTCAAAAGGCGTTAACTTCCCTACTTTATCAATCGAAGCCGCGCAGACTTGGTATGATGACGCAGCGGGTATAGAAGGCAGTAGTGACGAGTTCTCAGCAATGCTTCGTATGCGTTACAACCTCTACAACGGTGGCTCTGACTCCGATACCACAGAAAGCTACGCTTACCAGTTAAACAAGGCAAAAGACTTTCGTGACAGAACATACCGAAGTGTAGAAGAAGGCCTTAGACTCTCCTGGAGTGCTTTAGACCTCACCGTTCAGCAAAAAGAATTTTTAGCTGACCATGTTGATTCTGCTTCCGAAACCGTCATCTCTTATGAAAAACAGTACGGGATTGGTCAACGTACTTTGTTAGACGTACTTAACACTGAAAACGAACTGTTTGAAGCGAGAAAAGGGTATATCGACGCTAAATACGATGAACAATACGCTAAGTACCGTGTCATGAACGCTTCTGGAAACTTGCTGACAGCGCTTAGAGTAACAACGCCTAGTGAATGGAATGAAAAGGTGGAGTATTAATATGAAACATTACCTAATTGCCCCGCTTCTCGTAGCCTCATTCGTTTCTAACGGTGTTATAGCAGATGACGAATATGATTACATCGAGACACCAATTGCCGTTCAAGCTGAAGATCTCCTAGACGATGATCGTGATGGTGTGATCAATGCTCGTGACTTATGTCCTGGAACCCCTCTGGCTTCTGAGATCAATAACGACGGATGTGGCACTCAGATTGAAGTAGAAGAACAAATGACGTTGAACATTTTGTTTGGAAACGATTCGTTTGAATTGAATGCTGCGTTTTTGAATCAAATTGATGTCATGTCAGAATTTTTGGCCGAATACCCTTCCACATCTATCGAGCTACTAGGATTTTCAAGCAAAGTTGGGAACCCTGAATATAACTTAGCGCTTTCGGAAAAGAGAGCTAATGCAATTAAAGACGCACTAATTGCAAATGAAGTTGAAGCATCCCGCATTAGTATTGTTGGTTATGGTGACACTTCATTAAGTGCGTATGGTGACGATGAAGTAAGCCACGCTTTAAACAGAAAAGTGGAAGCAACAGTCGTTGGCTACAAAGGCTCAGTCAAAGAAGCTTGGACAATCTTCAATAAAATTGCCAAGTAAAACACGACTAAGTGAGTAGATGCAGTATAAGGGGTGCAAGTGAAGCGCCCCTTTTTAATTAGTGCTTATTTTATAATGAGTTTACCTATTGAAAGTGTTAATCTAGCGCG
>NZ_MCWZ01000256.1 GCF_002877365.1 Vibrio sp. 10N.261.55.A7 | reverse complement strand
CTATTATGTTTGAAGAGCTTCTAGCGGCGGGTATAAAAGAAGCCGAATACGACGCTTTCTTAATCAATATTGGTGAGTCCGATCAGTTTTCGTCTGGTTTTGTTGGCGTGAATCCTAACTCAAAGATTCCAACTCTCGTTGATAATTCAACAGCAGAGCCAGTGAATGTGTTCGAATCGGCCTCTATTCTCGTCCATCTAGCTGAGAAGTTTTCTAAGTTCCTACCTGAGTCAGGGTCGGCGCGAACTCAAACGTTCAATTGGTTATTCTGGGCTCAAGGCTCTGCACCGTTCTTAGGAGGCGGTTTTGGTCATTTCTATTCGTACGCCGACGAGAAACAAGAGTACCCTATTAACCGCTTTGCAATGG
>NZ_MCWZ01000255.1 GCF_002877365.1 Vibrio sp. 10N.261.55.A7 | reverse complement strand
GTTAAGAGGTGATAGAGTTAAGCTCTATGGGCCGCTTGATAGCAACCAGCATGTTTTGGCTATTTGGCGAGAAATTTCGCCACTATTTCAAGCTCTAGATCTAAATATTCGATCATTAGTTTTGAATGAGCGCAGAGCTTGGCAAATAATTCTAGATAATGGTATGCGTTTAGAGTTGGGCAAAGAATCATTGGATGAACGTATTGCACGGTTTATTTCACTGTACGAAAACTTAGGCAGTGATGCTGAGCGCGTCAGTTACATCGACCTTAGATATGATACTGGAGCTGCCGTTGGTTGGTTCCCTGAACCGGATTTAGAACAAGA
>NZ_MCWZ01000254.1 GCF_002877365.1 Vibrio sp. 10N.261.55.A7 | reverse complement strand
AACCTTCTCTAAAGTAGGACGATAAAGTTCGATTACTAATGATTTCCAATTGTTCTTTTGAGTTCTTATTACTTGAAAAAATTTGACGAAAGCCTAAATACATAAGGTAGAAGGATCCTACTATTTTCACGACAGCGAATAACGTTGAAGATGCTAAGAGTATTGCACTGAGGCCACCCATCGACAATATAGATAAAAACATTAAGCCGATAATATTTCCAAGAGCAGACACCATCACGACTTTACTTCCATTAACC
>NZ_MCWZ01000253.1 GCF_002877365.1 Vibrio sp. 10N.261.55.A7 | reverse complement strand
AATCATCTAACTTCAACAGTTGTGAAACCAACTCTCGGTCTGGTTTTTCAATGTACTGGACAGAAGCGGCTGGAAGAGAAGCCTTTTCAAGCGCCGATTGAATGACTTTTACCAGTTCCATATTGGAGAAGAAGGTCTCTTTACCGCCTCGCAAGATACTCGCATTGCCCGTTTTTAAGCACAGAGCAGCAATATCAATCGTCACATTTGGGCGGGCTTCGTAAATAACACCAACCACACCTAGTGGAACACGACGACGCGACAGTGACATACCATTTTCAAGCACTTTGCTATCAATTTCACTGCCCACAGGATCGTTCAGGCTAATCACATTGCGGACATCATTGGCAATGCCCACTAAACGCTCTTGGTTTAACAATAAACGGTCAAGAAGCGCCTCAG
>NZ_MCWZ01000252.1 GCF_002877365.1 Vibrio sp. 10N.261.55.A7 | reverse complement strand
ATTATGGCCTGATAAAGTTTTTAGTAAAATTTCCAAGCTAATGATTATGTTAGCTTTAGTGGTAGTATGGTTTTATTTTATATATTGGAAGATAGAGACTATTGGCTATGTAACGCTTAAGCACTTTGTGTCTTTATATTGTATGTTGATAACATTTTGCTTTTTATTTAATAAAACATTACCAATAGGTGTCGCTACACATGATTATGATACAGATAGCCATGGTTCACAGTTCATTAGGTTTCTCATCTGTGTTTCGTCTTTAGCAGTCTATTATTATTGTACGATTATATAAAAAGTAAACTAACTAAAAATAAAGGGGTCAGGTCTT
>NZ_MCWZ01000251.1 GCF_002877365.1 Vibrio sp. 10N.261.55.A7 | reverse complement strand
CTTTGAATGGTTTTTGCAACATTTGATCTCGGTGTAATCGTGTATTTACAGGTTGAGTGACTAATATATTCAACGAACCAGGTTAATAATTGCTCCTTTGGTTTGTTTTGTAGATGAATAAATAATATTGTACTAGTATACTAGTTTGGTGGGTTATTGGTGCAAAAGGTTCTATGTCTGAACAAACATCTTCACAACGAGAGCACTTTAGCTCTCGAATCGGTTTTATTTTGGCGGCCGCAGGTGCTGCAGTTGGGCTTGGTAATATTTGGGGGTTTCCCACTCAAGTAGCCAGTAATGGCGGTGGCGCTTTTTTACTTGTTTATTTGCTGATGATCTTGGTTGTCGCGTTCCCTATGCTTGTGGTCGAACTCGCGATCGGTCGCGCAGGGCAGGCAAACCCAGTCGATAGCATGCGTTCATTGACGAGCAATCCTCTCGGCAAGACGATAGGTGCGGGTATTGGTTGGTTAGGGCTAGCAGTACCGAGTGCTGTACTGGCTTTCTACAGCGTTGTTGGTGGCTGGCTGATTTGCTTTCTCATTGGTGCGTTAACAGATTTGCTTGGAATGGAAGCGGCATCTGCCTGGTTTAAAGGATTCAGCGTTGAACGTAATCTGTTTGGAACGATTGTCTTCTATATCTTTACGATCTTGATTGTACAGGGGGGTGTGAAAGAAGGGATAGAGAAGTGGTCTCGACGTCTCATGCCTGCTTTGCTGGTGCTATTTCTGCTTTTGTTTGTCTACATCATGATGCAGTCGGGGGCGGTAGAAGGTCTAAAACACTACCTAGTGCCGGATTTTGAGAAACTGTTGGACAGAAAACTCATTCTAGCGGCAATGGGGCAAGGCTTCTTTTCTCTGACCATTGGTGGATGC
>NZ_MCWZ01000250.1 GCF_002877365.1 Vibrio sp. 10N.261.55.A7 | reverse complement strand
GATTATTACCCTGGGCACCTTTCTGGTGGCCAGCAGCAACGTGCTGCGATTGCTAGAGCTCTAGCGGTTGATCCTGAAGTCATGCTTTTTGACGAACCTACTTCTGCGCTTGACCCTGAACTCGTGGGCGAGGTGTTAGGTGTTATGCGCGATCTTGCCGAAGAAGGCAGAACAATGTTAGTGGTGACTCATGAAATGGCGTTTGCTCGTGATGTATCAAACCACGTGATGTTCTTGCATCAAGGTCGAGTCGAAGAGCAAGGTGACCCAGCGCAACTGTTCAAAAATCCCGAATCTGAACGATTACAACAATTTATATCTTCTATT
>NZ_MCWZ01000249.1 GCF_002877365.1 Vibrio sp. 10N.261.55.A7 | reverse complement strand
ATTTAAATAATTCACTTTGATTATTTTAACTGGAGTAAAAAAATGTCAATTAAGCGTTATGGTGTAGAAGGCGGTACAGGTACTGGTGGTCAACACCTTCCATTTGCACGAGCAACGGAAGCGGGCGGCTTTCTGTATGTATCAGGTCAAACACCAATGATAGATGGTGAAGTGGTTGAAGGTGGCATTATCGATCAGTCTCGTTTAGCTATTCAGAACTGTGTCGATATCATGACTGAGTGTGGATATGAGCTAGAAGACGTTATGCATGTAAAGGTTGTGCTGACTGATTCTCGTTACTTCCAATCGTTCAACAAAGTATTTAAAGAGTTTTTTGGTGCGAATCCTCCGGCTCGTATCTGTATGGTGTGTGACCTCGTCGTTGACGTAAAAGTAGAAGTTGATGTGACGTGTTACCGCAAAGATCGTGCATAAACGTTAATTAATCCAATATAGATATTGGGGATAATTTGAATTGATACTCATTAAAATATTATTAATAGTATCAAGTAATATCCCCTATATCTGAA
>NZ_MCWZ01000248.1 GCF_002877365.1 Vibrio sp. 10N.261.55.A7 | reverse complement strand
CTAATATTCTTTGGCGAACAAGAGAATGGTTAGATCTTTTCTTCGGAGGGGGAATTCCCAAACGACGAGAGCCTGAGGGACCGAATCTCAAAGTGGGCGATCATATCGACTCTTGGAAAGTGATTCGCTATGAGCCCAATAGATTCTTATCTTTACTCTTTGGCATGAAAGGACCAGGGCTTGGTCGATTAGAGGTCTCGATTCAAGACAATGGTGAGGAGCGAGAGCTGAACATCACCGCTTGGTGGCACCCTCAAGGTTTTTTAGGGCTACTTTATTGGTTCGCTATGATGCCTGCGCATCTATTCATTTTTAACGGGATGGTTAAGGCGATAGTAAAAAAGGTTCATCGCG
>NZ_MCWZ01000247.1 GCF_002877365.1 Vibrio sp. 10N.261.55.A7 | reverse complement strand
CTGATTTGATCAACAACGTCTTTATAAAGTGCTTCAAATCTATTCAATAACTACATCATTGGCGAGAACCGAGCCAAGCACTCTTAATACGACTCTAGTAACATCAATATTTCCCGTTAACATCATACAAACAATCGTTTAACCCATTGATGATATGTTAGTATTTATAAAGTGACGCCTAAATTTTAATAAAGAGATAAAAATTTGAAAGCATTTTTACAAAAAAAAATTAATGAACAAATTCATCTTTATAAAATGACTCCTAGCCGGATGATTTCTGATTATAATCAAGAAAACCAGCAAGTAAGGGACTATAACGGGCGACAATTACTAGAGTTAATTCAAAATGCGGATGATGAACTTTCTGATACCGTTTCTTTAGAGTTTGA
>NZ_MCWZ01000246.1 GCF_002877365.1 Vibrio sp. 10N.261.55.A7 | reverse complement strand
ACGAGCCAATTGGCTCGTTTCTGTGTTCTTGCGAAAAGCTAAGATTAGTTAACGTGTTTTACTGCATCACGTACTAGAGCACCAAGCTCATCCCACTTACCTTCGTCCATAAGCTTCGTTGGAACCATCCAAGTACCACCACAGGCTAGAACCGATGGGATTGAAAGGTATTCGTCAACGTTCTTAAGGCTAACACCACCTGTCGGCATGAAGTTTACTGGGTAAACAGCGGTTAGCGCTTTCAGCATGCCAACACCACCTGATGGCTCAGCAGGGAAGAATTTTAGAGTACGTAGACCCATCTCCATTGCTTGCTCTACAAGGCTAGGGTTATTAACACCAGGAACGATAGCGACGCCTTTGTCTAGGCAGTATTGAACTGTGCGAGGGTTGAAACCTGGGCTTACGATGAAGTCAACGCCCGCGTCGATAGACGCATCAACTTGCTCGTTAGTTAAAACCGTACCAGAACCGATCAGCATCTCTGGAAACTCTTTACGCATGACACGAATGGCTTCAATTGCACACTCAGTACGTAGAGTGATTTCAGCACAAGGCATACCGTTTTCTACTAAAGCGCGGCCTAGTGGAATAGCGTCTTCAACTTTATTGATTGCGATAACTGGAATAACTTTCAGGTTTGCTAACTGTTCATTTAGTGTTGTCATGACTGTATTCTCTTGTCTGTTTATGGGCCTAGCGGTTTCACTAAGCTCAGCTAAAATTTATAGGGAAAGGTCTGGCATTGCGTCGATTGGGATAATCGCGCCTTGGTACAGAATCACAGTACCGGCGACACAGTGACCCGCAAAAGCTGCTTCACGTGGATTACCACCACACAAACGTTTTGCTAAGAACCCTGCGCTGAACGAATCGCCCGCTGCGGTTGTATCGACAATTGATGTCACTTTGTTTGGTGAAACGTAAGACGCATTCTCACCATCGACAACTAAACAATCGTCACCACCACGCTTAATGATGATCTCTTTTACACCCGCTTTAGCCGTACGATCAATACATTGCTCAACATCATCGTCGCCATAGAGCTCTTGCTCGTCGTCGAAAGTAAGTAGTGCAGTATCGGTTAGGCTGAGCATTTTCGTGTACTGGGTTTGTGCTTCTTCTTGACTCGCCCAAAGTTTAGGACGGTAGTTGTTGTCGAAGAATACTTGTCCACCTTTTGCTTTAAATTGCTCAAGCATGCTGAAAAGAACGCTACGGCCATTGTCAGTTAGGATAGCCAACGTAATACCACTTAGGTATACAGCATCAAACTCTAGCAACGATCCTACAAGCTTTTCGGCATTGCTTTGGTCGAATAAGTAACGAGCCGCTGCGTCGTTTCTCCAGTAAAAGAAGCTACGCTCACCAGTACTATCGGTTTCGATGTAGTAAAGGCCAGGCTGCTTGTTATCCATGCGGTTAACAAGGCTAGTGTCGATGCCCTCGGCATTCCAGGCTGCAAGCATATCTGAACTGAAAGAGTCTTGGCCTAAAGCGGTCACATAACTTGTTTTGATATTATGTGCCTTTGTTAAGCGAGACAGGTAAAGAGCCGTGTTAAGTGTGTCGCCACCGAACGCTTGCTTAAGCCCTTCCTCTTTAGTCTGAAGCTCAACCATGCACTCGCCAATGACCGCGATATTAAATGATTTCATTTACGTACCTTAGCAACTGTGGTTGCGCTAATGATTATTTTAGGAAGTCTTCACGAGCAGGAGAAAACGCATCAAGCAGGATGCTGTCTTGCTCTAGTGCAACAGCACCGTGCACTTGGTGTTTAGGAGCAATGTATGCATCGCCTGCTTTAAGTACTTGTTTCTTACCGTCAACTTCTGCTTCGAAGCTACCGCTCACTACGTAACCGATTTGGTCGTGAATTTCGTGAGCGTGTGGTGCGCCAATAGCGCCCTTGTCAAAGCAAAGGTGAACTAACATTAACTCATCAGTGTAGCCTACAATCTTGCGTTTGATACCACCGCCAAGTTCTTCCCACTCTGTATCTTGAATATTAAAGAAAGGATTCATAATGTCGTTCTCCGAAAAACGATTAAATAAAGATAACTGCTATGGTCGTATCATAGTTGATAAATTTGATTTGTCATACAATATGTTCAAGATTGTGTGACCTAGGTCAAATTGAATAGCCGTTTTCATAAAATTCCGGCACGTAGTGTGTCGAACGTTTATTTACGCATTTATCTTTAAAACAAATGGTTACAACGGTTCGTGTGACATTGATCATCATTTTGTCAGGAATAGGTAGGACGAAAGCTCTTATTGTATTACTTTATATGGAGATTGTTATTCTAACTACTAATGCGTTATAGCGGACTAAAATGACTCAACCAATTTTGCTTACAGAAGATGAAATCACACAACTTCGACAGGAAGTAGGACGTGATACCTTGATGGGAAAAACCATTGCCAAGAATGTAAGAGAAGTGGGTGACTTCATGAGTTTACCGCTTGATGTCCCGGGTCACGGGGATGGTGGTAGTTATGAGCACAACCGTCATAAAGAAAACTATACCTACATGAATGTAGCGGGTCGACTTTTCCTTATAACTGGGCAGCAGAAATACGCTGACTTTGTTGTGTCGTTGTTAGAAGAGTACGCCGATAAATACTTAGATCTTGGCTTCCAGGTACAAAAAAACACCAATCCGACAGGGCGCATCTTCCACCAAATTCTCAACGAACACGGTTGGTTACTCTTTACCAGTATTGCTTACTCGTGTGTTGCGTCGACAATGTCAGAGCAGCAGCGTCAGAGAATCATTGATCGTTTGTTCATGCCAATGATTGAAATGACCATCGATAAGTACGCACATCGATTTGACCATATTCACAACCATGGCGTGTGGGCCGTTGCGGCTGTGGGCGCTTGCGCCGTGGCTATTGGTAAACTTGAATACCTAGAGATGGCCGTTTACGGTAAAGACCGTGACGAAACCAGTGGCTTTCTAGACCAAGTATCGAACCTATTTGCGCCTTCTGGCTACTATTTAGAAGGGCCATATTACTCTCGTTTCACGATTCGTCCGCTCGTATTGTTTGCAGAGATCATTCATAGGCACTTGCCAGATGTAGATATCTACAACTACAAAGAGGGCCTGGTTGGTAACACTGTTCAAGCACTTCTGGCATCAGCATATCCAAACGGCGTTTTCCCAGCAATGAATGATGCGTCTCAAAGCATGAGTATTGCTGATATGGGCGTTCAGGTTGCGGTTAGCATCTACGGTGCGCATTACTCTTTGGATGAAAACATTCTTGGAATGGCGAAAATTCAAGACGGCGTGTGGATGCACCCATGTGGGTTAGATGTTTCTCGTGCTTATGAAAAAGCGTCGGAAAATCGCGTGATTGGCATGCCTTTCTGGCCAAGCATAGAGCTGAATGAAGGGCCAACCGGTGAAAGCGGTGCGCAGGGCTTTATCCGTATGCAGGATAAACAAGGCGATGTAACTCAGCTGGTGATGAATTATGGTCAACACGGCATGGGCCACGGCCACTTCGATACGCTCGGCATTACGCTCTTTAATCGTGGCCATGAAGTGCTACGTGAATATGGATTTGCTCGTTGGATAAACGTTGAACCAAAATTTGGTGGTCGTTACCTACCAGAGAATCCATCGTATGCCCGTCAAACCATTGCGCACAATAGTGTGACTATCGATGAAACTTGTCAGAATAATTTTGATGTTGAACGCGCAGACTCTGTGCATGGCACACCGCACTTCTTTAACGTTGATGATAGTAACATCAAAGGCATGAGCGCATTTGCGAACGCTCACCATGATGGTTTTGACCAGCAACGCAGTGCTTTTCTTCTCAATCTAGAGGAATTAGAAGCACCTCTTTTGATTGATTTATATCGACTCGCCGGTGAAGGTGAGCATCAATATGATTATTCTCATCAGTACGGTGGTCAAATCATACACACCAACTTTGCCTATGAGGCATTCCAAGAACTGAAGACCTTAGGCGACGACAACGGCTATCAGCACCTTTGGAAGGTGGCGCAAGGGCAAGCAAATGAACTGGCATTAGTGAGCTGGCTCCAAGACAACAGTTACAACACATGGCTTGGTACGAGCTCGAACAATAATGCGGAAGTGATTTTTACTCGCAGTGGGGCAAACGATCCTAGTTTTAACCTGCGTAGTGAGCCCGCATTCATTTTGCGTAGCCGAGGCGAATCCACCTTATTTGCGTCAGTACTTGAAACACATGGCTATTTCAACGAAGAGTTTGAACAGTCTGTCAACGCGCGTGGTCAAGTACAAAACATTCAAGTGATTGGGCACAGCGACAACGCTTCTGTCATTGAAATCACAACAAAGAAATCAATTATTACCCTGATGATCAGCAACCAGGCTGATGCATCAGGTGAAACCAAACACCAAGTAGAATTTAACGATAAAACATACAGCTGGACAGGCTACTACTCACTAGAAATCTCTATTTCAGAAGTAGCGACGTCAAAGCAGGAGAACAAATAATGAGCTATCAACCACTTTTACTTAACTTTGAAGAAGCAGCGGAACTTCGTAAAGATCTTGGCAAGGATAGCCTATTAGGAAAAGCGTTATCACGTGATATCGCTCAAACAGATGCTTACATGACTCAAGTCGGCATCGAAGTCCCTGGACACGGTGAAGGCGGCGGTTACGAGCATAACCGTCACAAGCAAAACTACATCCACATGGATTTAGCGGGTCGCTTATTCCTGATCACTGAAGAAGCGAAATACCGTGATTACATTGTAGAAATGCTAACGGCGTACGCGAAAGTGTACCCAACGCTTGAAAGCAATGTGAGTAAAGATACGAACCCACCGGGTAAGATTTTCCACCAAACACTAAACGAAAACATGTGGATGCTTTACGCGTCATGTGCATACAGCTGTGTTTACCATACGCTTTCAGACGATCAGAAAACGTTGATTGAAACGGATCTGTTTAAGCAGATGATTGACCTGTTTGTCGTGACTTATGGCCATGACTTTGACATCGTTCACAACCACGGTTTGTGGGCTGTTGCAGCGGTTGGTATCTGTGGTTACGCAATCAACGATCAAGAGTCTGTAGACAAAGCAATGTACGGCTTGAAGTTGGACAAAGTGAGCGGCGGTTTCTTAGCGCAACTTGACCAACTGTTCTCGCCAGACGGCTACTACATGGAAGGTCCTTACTACCATCGTTTCTCTCTGCGTCCAATCTACCTGTTCGCTGAAGCGATTGAACGTCGTCAGCCAGAAATTGGCATCTACGAGTTCAACGACTCAGTTATTAAGACCACATCTTACGCGGTATTTAAAACAGCTTTCCCAGACGGTTCACTGCCTGCTTGTAACGACTCATCGAAAACGATCTCTATCAACGATGAAGGCGTTGTGATGGCGACATCTGTGTGTTTCCACCGTTACGAGCAAGCTGAAACGCTTCTTGCGATGGCGAATCACCAGCAAAACGTATGGGTTCACGCATCAGGCCAAACACTGTCTAACGCAGTTGAAGCGGCTGATGAAATCAAGCCATTTAACTGGGGCAGCCTGTACATCACTGATGGCCCTGAAGGCGAGAAGGGTGGACTAGGTATTCTACGTCACCGTGACGAGAAAGATGACGACACGATGGCGCTTATCTGGTTTGGTCAGCACGGTTCTGATCACCAGTACCACTCAGCACTCGATCACGGTCACTACGATGGTTTACACCTGAGTGTGTTCAACCGTGGCCACGAAGTGCTTCACGATTATGGTTACGGTCGTTGGGTTAACGTTGAGCCGAAATTTGGCGGTCGTTACATCCCAGAGAACAAGTCTTACTGTAAGCAGACGGTTGCCCATAACACAGTGACAGTTAACCAGAAGACACAAAACAACTTCAACACTGCATTGGCAGAGTCGAAGTTTGGTGAGAAGCATTTCTTCAACATCGAGAATGAAAAACTGCAAGGTATGAGCGGCCGTATCTCAGGTTACTACGAAGGTACAGAGATGCAGCGCAGTATTCTTCTGGCTGATCTTCCTGAATTCGAAAAGCCACTAGTGATTGATGTTTACCGCATCGAGTCTGAGCAAGAGAATCAATATGATCTTCCGGTGCATTACTCTGGTCAAATCATCCGTACTGATTTTGAATACCAAACCGAATCTACACTGAAACCTGTGGGTGACTCTGATGGATACCAACATCTTTGGAACCTAGGTTCAGGTAAAGTTGAAGGCAGTTCATTGGTAAGCTGGCTTGTGAACAACAGCTACTACTCATTGGTGACCAGTGCAACGGCTGACAGTGAAGTGATTTTTGCCCGCCTAGGTGCTAATGATCCAGACTTCAACCTGCGCAGCGAGCCAGCAATGATCATGCGTCAGTCTGGCAAAGACCATGTATTTGCATCAGTGCTAGAAACTCACGGCTACTTCAACGAAGAGTTTGAGCAATCGACTAATGCACGTGGTTTAGTTGAATCTGTCACTGTTGTTGGTCACAACAGCGTAGGCACTGTGATTCGCATCGCGACAACGTCGGGTAACACATACCACTACGGTATCTCTAACCAAGTTGAAGCTAAGCAAAAATCAACACATACGGTTGAATTTGCGGGTGAAACCTTTATTTGGGAAGGGGCTTACGCTCAGCTATAACGCAATCGCAAGTGATTAATATTGAACCGGATGCTTCTACGAGGCATCCGGTTTTTGTTGTATTTAGAGGGCACTTATCTTTATCATCGGCGTGTTTGCCAGCGGCAGTGCAGACAAGGCCACGTTCTTTGTTATTGGTGCCTTAATTTTCTTTGCAGGTTGTCATCTGTATCGTTCTCGTCATGAATTAAAGGGTGAGCAGTTTGCCAGTTAATCGTGACTTGAACGCCAATAATTGGGAGGAAACGAAGGCAGGTTAATGTGTCTCGCTGCTTTGATTGTTGAGCATTAAAAAGAGGACGACACCTTTCAGTATTCGTCCTCTTTCTCGTTTCTAGTCAATGTGTTTCTACACCACCTAGTTCCACATAATCTATTGTAGATTAATTCTTGGGTATCAACTCGCTGCTTTGAGTTGCTGTTTCTTCTTCATTTTCATGGTCGAATAAACAGAGAAGATAGCCAGCAAGATAAACGCAAGGGCAATCGGGCGCTCATACAAGAAAGACCAGCTGTTGTCGTACATCAGTAATGCTTTACGAAGGTTGGTTTCAGCCATTGGCCCCAAAATGATGGCGAGGAGAATAGGCGAGGTAGGGATGTCTAGTTTTCCTAACACAAAGGCCAATAAGCCAAACGCAATCGCAATTCCAACGTCGAACATTGAGTTGTTGATGGCGTAAGCGCCAACGACAGACAAGAAGATAATGATTGGAATCATCAGCATCTTAGGCACTTCAATGATGCGGCAGAAGAATCGAATACCAATCAATCCAACAATCAACATCAGAACGTTAGCGACCAGCATTGAGCTGAAAATGCCATAAACAATATCTGGATTTTGAGTAAACAGAAGTGGCCCAGGCGTTAGCCCTTGAACAATCAGTGCGCCAAGCAATACGGCGGTTGTTGCATCACCGGGAACACCGAGCGTTAGCAACGGAACTAATGAACCACCCGTTACGCCGTTGTTGCCAGCTTCTGCTGCTGCCAGCCCTTTAACCGAGCCTTTGCCAAACTCGTCTTGGTTTTTCGATACGCGTTTTGCTTCGTTGTAACAAACAAATGCTGAGATATCCGCCCCTGCACCAGGGACTGAACCAATGGTTGTACCCATGATTCCGCTTTTCACTGCGGTTGGCATCATCTCTTTGATGTCAGCTTTGCTCAGCAGTTTGTGATCAAACTTGGCGACTTTTGCCTTCTTCTCATCAATGATTTTTTCAATCTGATTGATGGCTTCTGAAAGAGCAAACAAACCGATAAGAACAGGAATAACGTTAATGCCGCTGTAGAGGTCCATCACACCAAAAGTGAATCTTGGTACACTGCTGATTGGGTCAAGCCCCACAGTAGACACAAGCAAACCAATGGTACCGGCGAGTAGCCCTTTTAAGATATTCTGCGACGAAACACTGGCGATTATCGTTAAACCAAAGAGTGCTAATGCAAAATACTCTGGCGCATTAAAACGCAGTGCAAAGTTCGCCAACATTGGCGCAATGCCAATCAGTACCATCGTACTGATAATACCGCCTATGAAAGACGCGACTGCAGAAATACTCAACGCGCGGGCCGCTTGTCCTTTAACGGCAAGGGTATGCCCGTCAAGCACGGTAGCAGCGGAAGCGGGCGTACCCGGTGTTTTAAGCAGTATGGCGGCAATAGAACCCCCATAAATGCCACCGATATAGACACCAATAAGCATGACTAATGCTGACGTTGGCTCCATACCAAAAGTGAAGGGTAAAAGAATCGCAACACCCATTGTGGCGGTTAGCCCAGGCAGTGCACCAAGTACAATACCGCCAACGACACCAAAGACTAGAACGGGTAAAACGGCTGGACTAAAGGCAACAAAAAGGCCATTCATTAAATGCTCTAACATAGCAATTCCTTAATAAAAAATGCCTTGAGGTAAAGAGATATAAAACACTTCACCGAAGAGGTAATAAACACAGAAAACGAACGTCCATGCGACGCCGTAGTAGAGCGGCTTTTTGATCTTGAAGAAAATTAAGTACGCCGTAAATGCAATCAGGCTCGCGAATAGGTAGCCAACAATGCTGATGAGAATGGCGTAGCCAATTAAGAACACAGTACCGAAGATCGCCATGCGAGAAATCATTGGAGTTTGGCCTGATTCCGATAGGGTTGCCTCTTTCGCTGACTTCATTCGGTGTTGAACGATCAAGGCAATACAAATGACAATTTGAAGTATGGCGACAACCGCTGGGAAGAATTTGGCATCGACGCTAGCGTCTTGAAAACGAGGTTCTGCAAATTGACCAACCAAAAACAGAATTATGGCGCTACAGACAATGACCAATGATGGGAAAAATACATGTCTATTAAACATAGGTTCACCATGGATAAAGATATTTAGAAATGAGACTTACCAAAAAAAAAGGAGCTTTCAATTGAAAGCTCCATAACCATGTTTTAGTTGATTAAAGTGCTAAGTGATTTTGTATCGTCAGCCACGAACTGAGTGAACTCTTCAGCATTCATGTTGTGGATAGTCATTGCGCCTTTTTCCATGAACTCTTTGAATTCTGCACTCGCCATTGCTTCGTCGAATGCTTTACCTAGTGTTTCAATGACTTCGTCTGGCGTGTTTTTAGGCGCGCCAATACCACGCCATGTACCAGTAATAACATCAACACCTTGCTCTTTTAGAGTTGGTACATCTGGGATGTAAGCAATACGCTCTTCAGACATAACCCCTAACGCTTTAAGCTGACCAGAGCGCAGTTGAGCAATAGCTTCTCCAGGCGTTACCATAGTCACGTCTGTGTGCTTACCTAGAACTGCAGGAATGGCTTCTGAAGCTCCGTTGTAAGGAATGGCGTTCAGTTTGATATTTTGGTCTTTTTCAAGCGCCATTAGGTAGAAGTTAGGCGCAGCGGTAGAAGCAAACTTCACGGTTCCTTCACCTTTCTTCGCATCTGCAATGAGGTCGTTGATTGTGTTGTAAGGGCTATCTGCTGATACCAATACGACCGCTGGATCAAGGTTAACGAGTCTAATCAGTTTGAAATCACTCGCGTCATGTTGCATTAACCCCATTTGAGGTAATGAAGCAATCTCACGAGTCACGACCGTCAGAGTGTAACCATCAGCACGTTGCTGAGCGCCGAAGCTCATGCCTACTGCGCCAGCACCACCTGTTCTGTTCATGACGGCGATGTTTTGTCCTAGAATATCTTTTGCAGAGTTAGCCAAAGTACGGCCAACGGCATCAGTACCGCCACCTGCACCAAAAGGTACAACTAAACGAATGTTTTTGCTTGGGTAGTCAGCAGCTATAGAGGTTGCAGAGACCATTAGGCCCGCAGCGATGAATAGAGATTTAAGAAGCTTGTTCATAATCAGTCCTTTTGTTTTTATCTTTAGTTTCTGTACGTTTGTGTAGGGTTTTCTATCTTATTATTTTGGTACTCACTCATGCATAACTGTTCTATTGCCACTGCAATCCAGCCACTGATGAGCATGTCATACCACTGTTCAACACCACTGCACGCGACAACGACATCGCCATAGACAAAAGAGCCATAGAAAAGTAAATCGTCGTCTTTGAGTGAAGCGGTGTGAAGGGTTTGGTTTACTAAGTTTGCACCTGAATTTCTCCAAGCTTGCTGTGCTTTTTTCTTAGCAAGTTGGTCGAAAGGAATTGTCCATTCTGCAGAGTTGCCAAAGGAGGTTTCATAGAGAATGGCATCAGAAAATGTTGATTCCCAAGGCTTTAATCTAGGATCCATAATGACAACGTGGAGTTCTTGTCGATTCGTACGTTTGAACAATTCGTTAATTGCAGGGGTTACCAGTTCTACTGCGTCTTTTGCGATATCGACATGTGATTTCATTGCTTGTCCTTAACATACTAAATCTACTTTTACTTGATATATTGTATTACAAGTAATTGACATTGATTATTGACGCGTTATTTAGGCCTGTCACCCTTAACTCCATCGAATGTTGATTCAAAGCACACTAGATGGGACTTTAGAGCTACAAAAATTGAACATGGTCACGTAGGTAGAAACGCAGATGCATATGGTTTCATGTCTTCAAATATGATTTTATCTGAACGAATGGAATGAGAAATGAGCGGTAGATCAATCAAAGGAAATTTGGTTTGTAGCTAGAAAAGAAAAGCCGCAGATAATCATCTGCGGCTGTTGGTAGGTATTACTATTCGGCGTTTGGTTCAATACGCCTTGTAGAGAGCCTGAGAATTAGATACCCAGAGCTTGACCACCACCGATCTGAAGTGTTTCAGCCGTGATGAATGATGCGTCTTTGCTCACAAGGAAAGAGATTGCAGACGCGACTTCTTCAGGTTGGCCTAAACGACCTAACATGATGCTGTCAGCCCAAGATGCGAATACTTCTGGTTTCGTTTCTTTGATTTGCGCGTGGAATGGCGTATCGATTGTACCTGGAGATACTGCGTTAACGCGGATGTTTGCAGGTGCAAGTTCTTTTGCTAATGCACGAGTGAGTGTATGAACGGCTGCTTTAGACGTACCGTAGATACCTGCGCCTGGGCCGCCCGCGTTCCAAGCTGCGTTAGAGGTAAAGTTGATGATCGATGCGTTTTCTGATTTTTTCAGGAATGGGATAGCCGCGCGAGACACGAAGAATACGCTGTCTAGGTTTAGTGCCATCACGTTACGGAAGAATTCAGTGCTCATTTCTTCGATTGAGCTACGACCGCCAAGACCGCCAGCGTTGTTCACGATTACGTCGATATGACCGTATTTCTCGCCGATAGCGTTAATGTTTTCAGTCACCGCGTGCTCGTCAGTAATGTCAAAACCTAGGAACTCAGCGTTAATACCTTCTGCTTTTAACTCTGCGATACGCTCAACACCACGCTCAGCATCAATGCCGTTTAGAACAACAGTATAGCCGTCTTGACCAAGGCGTTTAGCAACTTGAAATCCGATGCCGCCCGTAGCGCCTGAGATAAATGCAATTTTTTTAGACATATTGATGTTCTCTATTTGTTGGTTGAGTCGATCCATTCAAAGGAGCTATCTCCGTATGAATGACGTATGGTGTTATTGTAATACAATTAAGGTGAGACGCAAAAATATTGAGATTGATTATTTACGAATGGTGATGAAGCTCACGCTTAGACTCGGTTTTAGGTCGAGATCTAAGCGAAAAAAGATGAAAGGAGTCGTGTTTCTAGGTTAGTCATACATCAATTTTTCTGCCTGCGACGCGTTGAATTCTCGTAACGACTTTCGAGCTAAATGTCGGAATGGTAGTGCTTTCACGAGTTCTTCAAAAGGCTGGATGGCGAATGCCAAAAAGATAGAGCAATCGAAAACGAGGATGAGAACTGCACACAATGGAATGGAGATAACCCACTGCCCGGTAAAGTTAATCTTAAATACAGCAGTGGTTTTCCCAAGCGCACGCAACACATGACCATGGACGGTATTGTAGCCGCGTATGAGAGGTAAAAATATGTATAGCGGTGCAATCGTCGCCAAGGCCACGTAGGTTGATTGGTCAAGGTCAGGGTAGATGTTGTGGATGACGAGAGAAAAGAGCGCAAAAATCATGGCACAGATAAAAGAGATCCCAACCGCAACATCAATACTGGTATTGACGTTCTTTACCAAGTCATCCATTTTTCTCGAACCGATCGCTTGGCTGATGGAGATCGCCGAAGAGTGAGCCCAGGCCGTAATAAACTGTGTACCCGCACGAATCCATGGGCTAACAAGGGTAATCGCAACATACGCGTTAATATTCAGCTGTGAATACAGTAGCTGATAAACCGTGGCTCCAATGGATAGAATCGTCATATTGGCCGCAACTGGGAATATCTCTATGAAGTGATGCTTAATATTGCTGGAGAATTCTTTACCGCGCGATTTTAAGCGCAAAGAAATACCGTCATCGTAGTGAACACAGGCAAACAAAAAGATCAATCGAACGGTAATGGCAATGACACTGCCAAGTGCTGCACCTTGTACGCCTAATCCCTCAATACCCAATCCATTCGCTAGCGTAAATCCATGAATAAGAAAGTACGACAACAGGGCGTTTACGGGCAATTCAATTAAGTAGCCTTTAAATGGTACTTTTGAGCGACCCAAACTATTAAAGAGTGCAATGATGACTTGAGTCGCTGCAGTGTACAGCACTAAATATTTGGAGATATCTAAATAGTCAGCGATCTGTTGATGCAGCTTTACATCATTGGTGAGTGCGTTGATTAAGTGAGTATCGAAAAGCGTTAACAGTACCCAGAATAGAAAAGCAGCCGTGAAATTAATGCAGGTGCCGGCCCAAAATGCTTTTGATAGCGATTGTTTTACGCCAGAACCAACCGCTCGGCTTAAAACGAGTTGGGTACCGTTGGCGAGTGCCATTTGAATACCCAGTATAAAAGCAATGATAACCGTCGCCATGCCCATCGCCGCAAGAGGAATTTCTCCAAGCGGAGAAACCAACAGCGTATCTATCATCAACATGGACTGCATTAGCAATGCGTTCATTGCCAATGGCCATGCTAACGAGAAGTTTTTTCTAATGTAAGACTGTGATGCCACGAACAACCTATTTAATGGAGCGGTTTACCAGTGTAATGGTGAACAGTAACTGTAGATTCAAAACAGTTACGACGAATCAAAACGATGACCAAAGCAAATTGGGCGCTAGGCGTTGACCACTTGTTGCGCCAATTTCTGGTTTTCATCGTTAAGTAATTGAATGGAAGCCGTGCGTGCTTTGTCTGCTTCACCAGACATAATCGCGTCGTAAATGGCTTTATGTTCAGCAAGGCAAAAACGACCACCTTCTGCTGAATGATCAATAAATTGCTTAAAGATAGTGGATAAAATATTGGCAAACGGAATGTAAAATTGGTTTTGTGTGGAAGCGAAGATGGCTTGATGGAACAGTTGGTCGTTAACTGTCCATTCATCATAGTCGAAGCTATTTGCTGCAATGGTCATTTTCTGGAACAACACAGAAATCGTTTTACGCTGCTCAACGGTTGCCTTTGTTGCAGCTATCGCGCACGCCTCAGGTTCAATGGCTTTTCTTAGCCCCAAGAATTGAGCTAAGAAAGGTTGTGTGTCATCAAGATCTTGAATCCAATCCAATAATTGAGGATCCAAAAAATGCCATTGGTTCCGTGCGCACACATGCGTACCGACTTTGGGTTTAGATTCGATGAGACCTTTAGCCGATAATAATTTTGTGGACTCGCGCAACGCGGTTCTGCTGACGCCGAAAATGTCACAAAGATCCATCTCATTAGGCAATTTTTCAAATTCTTTTAGCTCGCCAGAAAGTATTTTTCGAGCGATTTGTCTTGCAACTTGCACATGAATCCGACGGTTTGAGTTTTCAACTAAAGAAAAAGTTGTCATAGGTTTACCTAACTAGATATGGGATTGAACATTTCAAATATTGTCTAGGTAAGGCTCTACGCGACGAAAACGAGAAATGAACATAACAGTTCAGTTATTTCTGATCCCAAATACAAAAAATGAAAACCGATAAGAGAAAATTGTACAAAGGTAGAAATACTTGCTTCATATTTAATCATACAATAAGACTTCTGTGGGTCAAGGACAACCTGTTAAACGTGTGGAAAAGTGTGTGATCGCGCACTAACTCGACTTATCGAAGTGGGATTGAAAACAACTTTTAGCTCAACAAGTTACATATAAGTTAATGAGTTGTTATCTTTTTGGTTTTGTTGGGGCTGGTAGTGTGCGCTAATCGCTGCTAACACTGGGCTGGCAATGTTTGTTGCTTCTGCTGTCACGTTATCGTAGTAATAGATTGGTCAAGATAGACAAAACTGATATAATTTCACTTAAATAATACATTACTAATAATAGTGAGCTTATGTCAGGTTCTTTTAATTCAATATCAGGTTCAAAACGTAGCTTGCATGTACAGGTTGCTCGCGAGATAGCGCGTGGAATTCTCTCAGGCGATCTTCCTCAAGGCTCTATTATTCCTGGTGAAATGGTGCTTTGTGAACAGTTTGGTATCAGTCGAACAGCCCTTCGCGAAGCCGTAAAGCTTCTTACATCAAAAGGTCTGCTAGAGTCGAAGCCTAAAGTTGGAACCCGTGTCGTCGACCGTGCTTATTGGAATTTTCTTGATCCACAATTAATCGAATGGATGGACGGGCTCGCTGATACTGACCAATTCTGCTCTCAGTTTTTAGGTTTACGCCGAGCGATTGAGCCTGAAGCTTGTGCGTTAGCAGCAACTCATGCAACAGCAGAGCAACGTATAGAACTTTCGGGTATTTTTCAGAAAATGGTTGAAGTTGCTGAGGCGGATGAGTTTGATCAAGACCGCTGGACTGATATTGATATGAAGTTCCATAGCTTGATTTTTAACGCAACGGGTAACGACTTTTACCTGCCGTTTGGCCATATTTTGACGACCATGTTCGTTAACTTTATTGTGCACTCTTCTGAAGAGGGCAGTACCTGTATTAACGAACATCGTCAGATATACGATGCGATTATGGCTGGTAACAGTAATAAAGCGCGCGAAGCTTCAGCGAATCACTTACATGAATCCAATCATAGATTACCTGTAGCAAGTTAAGAAATAATCAAGAACCTTTTTAAAAAGCATGCATCGCATGCTTTTTTTATGTCTCGATTTAGGCAAGAAGGGTGTTTAAAGCCGCCCTCAGTATTCACGTCGTTTTGTCGAGCGCCGATCCATTTATCGTTCTGTTTAGTCCAGTCAGAGAAATAGGTAACTTGTGCAACTTTAGATGTTTATAATTTAAACAATAACTCGATCTTGTGATCGTTTAAGGTAGCGGTAAGATAATTTAATTATATAATAAGACATATTAGCTTCGGTAAACGATCAACCATAGTGAGTAGTCTATGCCTCAATCTCTTATTCCAAATATCATTCAGTTTATTGGGCAGATTGACCCTTTTGATAAAATCCCCAAAGAGGCACTTCGAGAGCTCGCTTTCAATGTTCAGATCACATACCTGAGTAAAGGTGAGGTGGTTGACCTGGATGAAGAAGGAAAAGAAAAATCTTTGTACATCGTCAGAACCGGCTCGATGGAGCAAAGGAAGTCTGATGGTGTGTTAAGGGCGCGATTAGGTTCTGAAGACTTGTTTGGTTTTACGTTTCTCGACAGCAATATGGACAACGATAACAGTTATAAAGCCATAGCCATTGAAAACACGTTGCTGTACCTCATTCCTCATTCTGCACTTCAAGAACTCTTTAAAACCTTTCCAGCGTGTGCTGAGCACTTCGCATCACAGGCTCAAGTGCGTCTTAAGTCGGCGTTAGACGTCGTATGGTCAAACAAAGAAAAAGGGCTCTTCATTCGCAAGGTAGAAGATGTGGCGAGTGGTCGAGTCGCCGTCGTCACCGCTGATCAAACCATACAGAAAGTCGCCCATGAAATGAGAATCGTAAAACGGACGTCATGTGCGGTTATCTACGAGGACGATAAAATTGTCGGGCTGATTACCGATCGAGACATGACAAAAAGAGTCATCGCCCAGAACGTCAGTATTGAACGACCTATCAAGGAAGTGATGACGCACTCTCCGCTCACCATCAAACCGGACGATCTTGTTCTTCACGCCGCATCGGTAATGATGCAGTTCAGTATCCGAAACTTACCGATCGTTAAAGACAATCAGGTGATTGGCCTGCTGACAACGTCTCATCTGGTTCAAAATCACCGCGTTCAAGCCATCTTCCTTATTGAAAAGATAAAGTACGCGACGAGTGTTAAATCTTTAGCGGGTTTCACGGCTGAGCGACAAGCCATTTTTGAAGCCTTGGTTGAAGGTAAAGTGGCCGCTGAAACCATAGGTAAGGTCATGACGATGATCATGGATGCCTACACTCGTCGGTTGATTCAGATTGCGATGGACAAACTGGGCGCGCCGCCATGTGATTTTTCATGGATTGTTGCGGGTTCACATGCGCGAAATGAAGTCCATATGTTGTCGGATCAAGACAGTGCCATCGTGTTGTCTGATGACGCGACAGACAATGATCGCATTTACTTTAAACACCTTGCCGCGTTGGTGACGAACGGTCTTGCTCGTTGTAATTACCCACTGTGCCCAGGTAATTACATGGCTGCTACACCTAAGTGGTGTCAGCCTTTGGAGGTTTGGAAACACTATTACAAAAAGTGGGTAGCCAACCCAGAGTATGAACGCCTGCTTAACATCAGCGTGTTTCTTGAGATTCGAACCATTTATGGCAATAGCGAATACGAAACGATTTTGCGTGATGAACTGCATCGCAATATTCACAGCAATCGAGAGTTTCTATCGACACTTGTTAAAGATGCGATTAGTACACAGCCCCCTCTGGGTATCTTTAACAGCTTGGTGCTAGAGAAGTCGGGTGAAAACAAGAAAACACTGAACATTAAGAAGTACGCCATCAACTTGATTATTGACTTGGCTAGAATATATGGCCTTGCCGTTGAGTGTGATCGATCATCAACCGATGAGCGATTTAGCGCGGCGCGTGAAAAAGGGCTATTGAGCGAGGATTCATTCAAAAATATCCTTGGCGCTTATCAGTTTATCTTGTCATTTCGATTCAGCCATCAGTTAGAAGCGTTGAAAGCGGGTCAAGAGCCTGACAATAATATCAATCCGAATAAGTTTGGTAGCTTTGAACGTAAGCATTTAAAAGACGCATTTAGAATCATCGCTGATGTTCAAGAAGCGGTAAAAGTGCGATTTGGGAGTCGATAATGAAAAGGCTGCTGAACTACTTTCACCCGCTAGAAAGGTTGAAGCGAGCACGAAAGCGCTGTTTGGAAACCATGCCATTGCCTGAGGTATTGATCGATCTTATGGCGTTTCCCACGCCTAATTTGCATGACCTTGCCAAGGATGTCGATTTTATTGTGTTGGATCTCGAAACAACGGGTCTCGACAGCCAAAATGATCTGATTTTGTCAGTGGGTTGGGTGGAAATGTCGAACGGCAAAGTCGACCTATCAACCGCGCGCCATTTGTATATTGATGATGACTCTCAAATCAACCCGGAAACAGCCGTCATCAATCACATTACACCTCAAATGTTATCGGAAGGTGTCTCAATACATGACGCGATGATGGCGTTTTTCGAGGCAGCAAAAGGCAAACTTGTTGTTGCTCACGGTTGCGTTGTTGAAGAGAACTTCATTCAGCATTATTTGTCGCAGTACTACCACATTCATTCTTTACCACTCATATGGGTAGACACACTGCGCTTAGAAAAATCGATGGAAATGGCGATCAGCCAGCATGAAGAGGTGGATCTCACTTTAAGTGGTACAAGGCAGCGATACGCATTACCCGAATACAATGGGCATAACGCACTTGCGGATGCAATTTCCACCGCAGAGCTGTTTCTTGTGCAGCAAAAGCGCCTAACTGCGAGAAAGCCATTAACCGTTGCCGTGATCTATCGGTTAGGTCGATAACAGTGGCGACTAAATACGACACATTGATACTTGCAAATCGTTATGTATGACTAATTGCGATTTTTGTTACTGCTAGTCGTGACTGAACTTGACCTTATCTTTGCGTGGCTAGCGGCACATAGCCTATTGGTTTTCTGTTTGAGTAGACAATGATGACAGTGAATGGGGAAGGGCCTATAAAATTGCTTTATCGCTTTGTTTATATAGCCTGTCATGAGTGTCTGTATTGTGTTGTTTGTAGAACTTTCAGGTGATATTCACGATTTATTTTTGATATTGGGATCTAATTGCTGTTTTTATCATTGATTAAATCTAATCATAGGTATATAGTCTTTATCAATTAATCATACAATAGTATATTTGGAGTTAGACATGACTAAACCAGTAATTGGTTTCATCGGCCTTGGCCTTATGGGCGGCAACATGGTTGAGAACCTTCAAACCCGTGGCTACGAAGTTAATGTAATGGATCTTAATAAAGATGCAGTTGCAGCCGTTCTAGGTCGTGGTAACGCATCTGAAGCATCTTCTGGTAAAGAACTTGCTGAGAAAAGTGACATTGTTATGCTTTGTCTAACCACTTCTGAAGTTGTTGAGAAAGTGGTTTACGGCGAAACTGGTATCCTAGCGGGTATGTCAGAAGGCAAGACTCTAATTGACTTCGGTACTTCTATCCCTGCTTCTACTAAGAAAATTGGCGCTGCACTAGCTGAACTTGGCGCAGGCATGATCGACGCTCCTCTAGGTCGTACTCCAGCTCACGCTAAAGATGGTCTTCTAAACATCATGGCTGCTGGCGACATGGAAACATTCAACAAAGTTAAACCTGTTCTTGACGAGCAAGGCGAAAACGTATTCCACCTAGGTGCGCTAGGCGCAGGTCACGTGACTAAGCTTGTAAACAACTTCATGGGTATGACAACTGTTGCAACTATGTCTCAAGCTTTCGCTGTTGCTAAGCTTGCTGGCGTAGACGGTCAACAACTGTTTGACATCATGTCAGCGGGTCCTTCTAATTCTCCATTCATGCAGTTCTGTAAGTTCTACGCTGTAGATGGTGAAGAGAAGTTAGGTTTCTCTGTTGCTAACGCAAACAAAGACTTGGGTTACTTCCTTGCTCTATGTGAAGAGCTAGGTACTGAGTCTCTAATCGCTCAAGGTACTTCTACTAGCCTACAAGCTGCAGTTGATGCAGGTCTTGGCCAAAATGACGTACCAGTAATCTTTGACTACTTCACTGGTCTTAAGAAGTAATTAAAGGTCTTTTTACTGTCGCGTTTTCCTATTGACGCGGCAGTAAATTTCATTTCACTTCTCCCCTCTCGTTATAATCTTCTTGTTCACTCCCTACTAGAAAACGCCCTATTTTTCCCAACGTTTGTATTGTCTACCGATCTCACTGATAAAATTTTAAGCATTTTACTTGGTCGATTAAAACCGCTTGAGTGCATGAATGTGTCATTTTTTATGGCGTCAATGTCTTCAATTCAGCCACCTTTGCCATTGTTAGAGTAACTAGTGTTAGAGCACCTAAACAAGAACATCAAACGCTAATAGCGTCACAACACTAATCTGAAGACGAATTTCATTTGTTAGTATACAAACGGGCTAGGTGAGTGCTAAGGTCGCTTTGGGCTGACAGGACGCCCGTCTCGTGAAAGTGATTCCACCTGCTAGGAAATACCTAGAACTTACATACTCTTTAGACTTGGCCTTTAACGAGACAGGCCACCAGTTTGATGGAGTTTGTATGCACAACCGACAAAGATCTCATGATTCAAAGTATCTGAATCCTATCCCTTCAAGTTATCACCCTGAATCTATCTTCAGAAACACTAAGTATTTGAATTTTAAAATTAAAGTTGTGACCGTTTCTTTTGCGTTACTGTCTCTTAGACGGCATCAGAACGCAGACGTTAGCTCGAGTAAACCTAACTCTTCACTGTTGCACGGTTCCCATGAGTTCCGGTCAACATGGTGTACGAGACCGGCAGTTCTTGATCTTGGGAATGACTGCTGTAACGAATATAAACCGCGACTATCGATGCCTTTACGCCGATTTGAGGCCTGGCTAATCCAGCAAGAAAAGGTGATCACTGATTATTTTTCCTGTCTTCTTAAGCAGCAAGTATCAGAATATTCTCTCGATGCCTTGACCATTGGATTATCGACGGTGGCCATGGCCGAAAGCCGCACTCGAGGAGAACAAAATGAGCGCTAATCTTGCATTTGAACTAGGGAGTAGTGCCGCAGTTTTAGGATGGTTATCACTTATTCTTGGCACAATCGCCTCGATTAAACCAATCGGCCAGTGGGCGCTGTGTTTGGGTGGACGAATAATACCGTTGCTGCTTGCATTACTGTACCTGTATCTCGTCATTGCATTCTGGGGCAGTGCGCCAAATGGCAACTTTTCAAGCCTAGAGGGTGTGAATCAGTTATTCACGTCTCCCGGAAATTTGGCGGCTGGTTGGATACATTTTCTGGCGTTTGATCTGTTTATTGGGCGTTGGATAATCGACGATAGTATTCAAGAACGAAAGCAGCAAGGAAAGCAAGGTAGAAAAGGGTTATGGCAATTGATTTTGTGTCTACCATTAACGTTTATGTACGGCCCTACAGGGTTGCTTTTATATTACCTATTTAAGTATTTATCGAGGAGTCGAAAACAGCGCAACTTAAAATGACAAATCTTTGTGTCGATTATCTAGTGTTGTAGCGAGTATTGCAGGTGTGTGAGGTGTTCAGCTCAAATCGTCAGTTAATGGTGTTGAGCGAAGCTTCAAGCTCTAAAAACTTCTTGCAATGCCCTTTGTGACTAAAACAAAAGCCAGCAATAATTTGCTGGCTTTCATTAAGGACATTAAACGTTTTGGACGACCAAATTAGAAGCTATATGTTAGACCAACACGGCTACGTAGTTCGAAGTCGTTGTTGTAGCCGTTGTAAGAATCATCTTTAGTGTAAGAAGAGTAACCAAACTCTGCATACGGTGCCCATTGACCCATGATGCGACGGATAGTTGAGTTGAACTCAGTGTTGGTGTCTTTGTCTTTGTAAAGAATGTAGTCGTCAGCTTTGTAGTAGTTCGCTTCTAGACCAAATCTCCAATCATTTACACTGTAGTTAATGTTACCCGTTAGACGGTGACGACGTTGGTCGTCTGAAGTGTTGTTTTGACGCATGTCATAACGGTAACGAGCACTTAGGCTAAGTCCATCAATACTTTTAACAGCATAAGTTGCACGAAGTTGTGGTTTGTACGTCATACCAGATGTACGGCCTTCGATTGGCATACCGTAAGTGAGTGTCCAGCTGTCATTCAATTTGTGACGGTAGTTTAGACCAAGTTCCCAGCCGTTGTTCTGTAGGTCTTGAAGGAATTTTCCGTCTTGACCTTTGAATTTAGCTTCAATATCTACTAGGAAGTTGTCGATGTTGCTAGCAAGCTTTACACGAGTAGCGTGTTGCTCTGAGCTATTCTTGTATTCGTGGCGAACGTCTAGAGCAGCAGCAGAGGCAGCTCCAGCGGTCATGATAGAGGCCATTGCGATTACAAGAGTTTTCATTTTAGTCATGGTATTGATTCCATTTTAGTTTTTACATACTGCTCATTATGAGAAACAGCATAGGGATTTGTTGACATACGCTCGTATGTCTTAATGTATGACAAATGATACATTGATGACTTGAGTAGAACTGTGAAATTGATCATGCTGCCGCAATAAAAGTGTCACTTACATTTTGTTACTTATTGCTTGAATCCCTTTAAATTCTTGTATTAACGGTTTTTATCACTATTTTTATAAGGGTTTATGGCGGGGGCGTTTAAAAGAAAATGTGAGTCATGTAATAAATTGAATTTTTACTTGCCTAAATGATTTGTAATACATTAATATATTTGTGTCGAGAGAGACAGTAAATGAACTTGTGGATGCGGTTTATACCCTAAATAGGGAATTAATAGTTTTTGTTCAAGTTGATGAACTGACTCTTTCTTGATTGCTCACAATTACGTTAATAATGAATCATTACCGCACCCTCGAGGTAATGACAGGTAGTGGGAATCTACCTTTCGCTCATACTGATACAGGCAGTATGGGCGTTTTTTTTGTCTATCTACCTGCCAGCCTTATTGTCTACTTATCTACTTATCTACTTATCTATTTACCTACTTACCTATCTATCTATTTTTTAAACACGCTCCTTTAAAACCTGGCGCTTTCGGTAGGGCAGGGACGCTGATTTACTTTCTGAAATTAATTTCATTACTGTCTTTAATAATACAAGTGTTTTCTCGGTGACGCTTAGGCTTCGCGGAGTGAAGTTGTGTGAGAGAAAAGAAGTTTGATATGAATATGAGTAATCAATACAAGTGATATTTCATTATTTATTATTTTATTCAATATGTTAGGTGTATCTGGTGTGTTTTGTAACGAGATCCCATGATTGTTACACCCTGATGGCAGTCTTTAAATCTAACTATGACATTGATCACTTGTATGATTACCACTCCTTTCAATATAGAGATAAGCATCACGCATTTAGATTATTGTACTACAAATAAAGATTATCCGGATTATAGTCTACCTATCAAAACAAACAGACATAAAGGTCAAAAGATGGAACTCAATACCCTCATTGTTGGCATCTACTTTCTATTTTTAATCGCGATAGGATGGATGTTCAGAACGTTTACAAGCACTACCAGTGACTATTTCCGAGGGGGAGGTAGCATGCTTTGGTGGATGGTAGGCGCAACAGCATTCATGACACAGTTTAGTGCATGGACATTTACTGGTGCAGCCGGTAAGGCGTTTACCGATGGTTTTGCGGTAGCAATTATCTTCATCGCTAACGCATTTGGTTACTTAATGAATTACCTCTACTTCGCTCCTAAATTCCGCCAACTACGTGTTGTGACGGTTATCGAAGCGATTAGAATGCGGTTTGGTAAAGTGAACGAGCAAGTGTTTACTTGGTCTGGCATGCCTAACAGCGTTATCTCTGCTGGTATTTGGCTAAATGGTCTGGCAATCATTGCTTCTGGTATCTTTGGCTTTGATATGACAACCACTATTGTCCTTACAGGCCTGGTTGTATTAGTGATGTCTGTTACGGGCGGCTCATGGGCGGTTATCGCTTCTGACTTCATGCAGATGGTCATCATCATGGCTGTGACGGTTACCTGTGCGATTGTTGCTGTTTACCACGGCGGCGGCGTAACCAACATCGTTAACAACTTCCCGACGGATTCTTTCATTACGGGTGATAACCTTAATTACCTTAGCATCTTTAGCATTTGGGCAGTATTTATCTTCCTAAAGCAGTTCAGCATCACAAACAACATGTTGAACTCTTATCGCTACCTTGCAGCAAAAGACTCAAACAATGCACGTAAAGCTGCTTTACTAGCGTGTGTTCTAATGACGTTGGGTCCTATCATTTGGTTCATGCCTAGCTGGTTTATTGCCGGTCAAGGTGTCGATTTAGCCGCTCAGTACCCAGAAGCGGGCAGCAAAGCAGCTGATTTTGCATACCTTTACTTTGTACAAGAGTACATGCCAGTAGGTATGGTAGGTCTGCTTATTGCCGCAATGTTCGCAGCAACGATGTCTTCAATGGATTCAGGTCTTAACCGTAACTCAGGTATCTTCGTTAAGAACTTCTACGAACCAATTCTTCGTCCAGCAGCGACTGAAAAAGAGCTGGTAGTCGTGTCTAAACTGACCTCAACATTCTTCGGCCTAGCGATCATTTTAGTGGCGTTGTTCATCAACTCTCTTAAAGGTTTAAGCCTGTTCGACACCATGATGTATGTGGGTGCGCTAATCGGTTTCCCAATGACTATTCCAGCGTTCTGTGGCTTCTTTATCCGTAAAACACCAGATTGGGCAGGTTGGGGTACGCTAGTAGTAGGTGGCTTTGTTTCTTACTTCGTTGGTTTTGTTATCACCGCGGAAATGATTGAAAGCTGGTTCAACTTGAACAACGAACTCACAGGTCGTGAGTGGTCAGATCTTAAAGTGGCTATCGGTCTTATCGGTCACGTTGTCTTTACTGCTGGCTTCTTTGTTCTATCAACATTGTTCTACAAGCCATTGCCTGAGCATCGTGAGAAAGACGTTGATAAATTCTTTAGCAACCTTTCAACACCACTCGTTGCTGAAAGTACTGAGCAGAAGAAGCTTGATAACAAACAACGCAGAATGCTTGGTTCATTGATTGCCGTCGCAGGTGTGGGTGTTATGGCAATGTTTGTACTGCCTAACCCAATGTGGGGACGTATGGTCTTCGTACTGTGTGGTTTGATTGTTTTCTCTGTTGGCTTGCTTCTTGTTAAAGCGGTTGATGATAAGGTCGAAGGACAAGACAACACCCTAGAAACTGAAAGCTAATTTATATTGCAAACGTAAACAAAGCGGTCACTCAGTTGGCCGCTTTCTCATTTATATTCCATTAAAGAAGAATAATTATGAAAAAGAATTTGTTATCCATCAGCGTTATTAGTGCACTCTCTGTATTTTCTCTTGTCGGTTGCGGTACTCAAGCCGATCAAAATACACAAATGAATCAAGTGAAAGAACAGACTTCTGTCAGCGAAATTAGTCGCGATTACTTGCTTCAAAGTGATCGCTTAAGCGATGTGGATGGTGCAGCGCTTGCTGAAGTGTCGGAAAGCGAGGTATTGGCGCTAAAAGATCAGATTGAACAAGCGAAAGATGGTGACGTCATCACCATTAAAAGCGGCAAATATCCGAATTTAGGGCACACATTAGTGACCGCAAATAATATAAAAATAGAGTCGGAGAATGCAGGGGAAGTATGGTTTACAGGTATTGTTCAGTTTGAATTGAAAGGCAACGACATCACTATTGACGGTGTTGTGTTTACGGCTGGTGGCCCGAGTGAGCGCTTTGGTGCGATTCGTATGATGGGTGACCGAAATACATTGCAGAACTCTACCTTTTATTACTTCAATCACGATTACTCGTATGAGCCTGATGAGCGACGTTCTGAGTACCCTAAATATTTGTGGCTCTCTTTATGGGGCAAAGATGGAAAGGTGATCAACAACCGTTTTGAAGGCAAGCAAAAGCGCGGAACGCTAATTGGAGTTCAAAAAGATGATCAACCAGACAACCATATCATCGCGAACAACATCTTCTTAGACCAAAAGCCAAACCAATTTAATGAGTTTGATATCAAAGAAGCGATTCGATACAACGGAAACAGCTGGGAGGCGATTCGCATAGGCGACTCAAAGTCTTCGCAATGGGATTCCAGTTCTCAGTTCATCAACAACTTAATGATTGATATGGACGGAGAGCGTGAGTTGATCTCCATTAAGTCTGGAGACAATACGATTGCCGGCAACACCATTTTCCAAAGTTCATCATTAATCTCTCTACGCCACGGTAAAGGAAATACGGTTGCTGACAATGTGATTCTAGGCAATGAAAAACGTTTAACTGGTGGTATCCGTATCTATGACGAAGACCATGTCATCCGTAATAACTACATTGCCAACACACGCGGTCGTGATGGTGAGATTGAAGGCAATGCTGATCTTCGTGGTGGCATCGTTATTAATACTGGCATCATTGATGTTCAAAATGGCGAGCAGTTGGATCAATCGGTGAAAGGGAAAGAGCTGAACAAACAGTGGACGCCGAAAAATATCACAATCGCGAGTAACACGATGGTTGATACTGAATGGGGCATTGTGTATGGCAATCAAAGCCACCGCGTCAGTTTGTTCAACAATGCTGAAGTGGAAGGCATTTATGGTGGCGTGGATATCGCGTTTAGTCAAAATGTTATTGATAACTCACAGTCTCCAGAGTTTGTAAGTGTGCGCGCGACGGAAGATTTCCCATTACAAGGCGCGACGTACAATGAGGAGTTTTACGCGGGTACGGTTGCCTCTGCAGAGCAGATTGAGAGTTATAGCGTTGAGTTACCGAAATTGACGGTAGAAGGCGGCTTCAATCGCTATCAAAACCAAGGTGCAGATGTGGCATCACTTGCTATCATCACCGCTGATGTCGCAGGCCCTGATTATCAATTAATTAACGCGACTCAATAGTGAAATGAGGTGAAGTAAAGTTAGGGTGTCAAAGGCCTAGGGGGGGAATTTCTAGGCCAATGAAATGACGCCCTTTCAGTCACCGTACTGGCGTTCAGCACACCTTTCTTTCGCGAGAAAATAGCGTTGGTAGGGTGGCAGCAGCGTTAGTAGGATGACAGTAAAGCGCATCAACACCATAACAATGAGCTGCTTCTTGCAGCTCTTCGTGTTTTTAATTCAATCGATTTTTTCCATACACCCGTACTCACATTAAAAAAGCCCCAGCAAAAGCTAGGGCAAAAGGTTTATCTCGTCAGTCACTAACCGGCAGTGGTCGGTTTGATTCGATAAAATAGGGTAAACAGAACAGGCGCAACAATAAGCGTGAGTATGGTTGCGAAGCCAAGACCTGCCATTATTGTGATGGCCATCGAGCCAAAGAAGGCGTCAAACATCAGCGGGATCATGCCCAGTATGGTGGTTAGTGCCGCCATGCTCACAGGCCTTACACGGCTAATGGCACTATCAACCACGGCTAAATACGGGTCTTTTCCTGACTCTAACTCAATGTTGATCTGGTCTAGTAGAACAATGCCGTTCTTTAGGATCATGCCGCTTAGGCTCAACAAACCTAGGAATGCGGTGAAGCTGAATGGCATGTTCGTCCCCAGTAACCCGATTGACACGCCGATAATGCTGAGCGGTACAGTCAACCAAATCACGAGCGGTTTTCGTAGAGAGTTAAACAAGAACATCGTGATGATAAACATCAGTAGATAGCCCATCGGCAGTGAGCCGAATAGTGCTTCTTTCGCTTCTAGCGAAGATTCATACTCTCCTCCCCAGGTTATTTCATACCCTTCAGGTAAATTCAGCGCTTCAATTTTAGGCTGCACACGAGCGAATAAACTGGCGGGTGTTTCATCGCCAAGAATATCGTGATCGGCCAATACGCTGAGCGTACGTTTACGGTCTCTTCGCTGAATCAGTGGCTCTTGCCATTCAAGCTCAACACCGTCGATAACTTGCTCCACAGGCATATAAGTTTGAAGCGAAGGGCTCCAAATCTTAACGTTTGCGAGCGATTCAAAATCAACGCGTTCGTTCTCTGGCAGTCGAGCAATGATTGGCAGACTATGTGTACCGTCTCTGAGTAGACCAATCGGCGTACCACCAAAAGCCATTTGTAACGTTTCTGATAGATCTTGCTTAGAAGTTCCTAAACGTCGCGCTTTTGATTCATTGAACTGCGGTACTAACTGCTTCGTTCGTTCGCGCCAGTCATGACGTACATTTCGAGCACCAGGATCGTCAAGCAATACATCTTCGACTTGCTCCGCAATATTCCGCAGCACCTCTGGGTCGGAGCCCGAAATTCTCGCTTCAATCTTAGAGGCTGGCGATGGGCCAAATTCCATCAATTTGAACTGGAATGTCGGCTGATTGAACTGGTTAGGCAGTTCGTTATCTAAACGCTCTAACAATGTGAACATGGCCTCGCGATCAACCGCTCTGACCTGAAATTGAGTATAAGCTTCGTAGCTTTTTTCAGGTTGATAAGTTAATGCAAAACGCTGCAGGCCTTGCCCTGTCGTTGAGGTAACGAACTCAACCTCTTCTTGCTCTCGAATATAACCATCAACTGCGCTGGCCTTTTTCGCTGTCTCTCTAATGTCCGTGCCTTCTGGCATCCACATATCTACGTAAAACATAGGAGTATTGGATGCAGGGAAGAATGATTGCTTTACCATGCCAAAGCCAATAACAGACGAAACGAGTAGGGCGATCATGGTTACGATGGTGATCCATCTAAATCGGATGGCAACCTTAAGCAGGGTGCCAAAAACGACGAAAAGGAAACCTTTGTATGGGTCTGATTCTTCGGTGACTTCAGCGTCGTCTTTTAATAGCAGGTTAGCTAAGAACGGAGTCAGCGTTAATGCGGTTACCCAGCTTAGGAATAGAGAATAACAAAGTACCCAAAACAGTGAGCCCATAAACTCGCCCGTTGCGTCTTCCGACAAACCAATTGGAGCAAATGCGGTGATGGCGATGATGGTCGCACCAAGCAGCGGCCACTGCGTTTGCTTCACGATATCAATGGAAGATTGTAGGGTGCTCTTTCCTTGCTTTTTACCAACAAGAATACCTTCAACCACCACGATGGCGTTATCCACGAGCATACCGAGTGCAATGATAAGCGCGCCAAGCGAGATTCGGTGTAGCTCGATGTCGTTGTAGTTCATCAAGATAAAGGTACCGAATACTGTTAGAAGCAATACTGAACCGATGATGATGCCACTACGCAAGCCCATGGCAAATAACAGCACGACGATAACAATAGCCACCGCTTGTGCGAGACTGATGACAAACTCTTTGACGGATTTATCTACTTCAGCCGATTGGTTGTAAAAGTAATTGAGCTCAATGCCTGCTGGCTTTATGTTTTCTAGAGCGTCGAGTTCTTTTTCAACGGCTTTGCCGACTTCAACAACGTTTACGCCAGCACTAAAGGATAGCGCTAGGTTGATCGCAGGCTCACCGTTAAAGGTGACTAAATTCGTTGGTTTTTCGACGATTCCACGCGAGACAGACGCCACGTCTTTTAAGCGGATAAGATTCCCTGTATCACGCCCGTGGATGACAAGGTCTTTCAATGTGTCCACGCTGTTTAGTGTGCCATTTGGTGTGATGGTTAATGCCTGTCCGTTCACCATCACTTCACCAGAAGACTGGACGCTGTTTTGTTGATTGAGTAAACCAACAACGGTGTTCATGTCGAGGTTAACAGCGGCAAGGCGTTCTAGCGAAAGCTCGACAAAAAGCTGCTCCTGCTGATCGCCTGCTATGGCAACTTTCCCAACACCATCAACAAGTTCCAGTTCACGAGTGAGGTAGTCGGCATAGCGTTTCAGCTCGATGTAATCAAAGCCTTTACCCGTGAGCATGATCATGACGCCATACACGTCACCAAAGTCATCGATGATTTGAACGGAGTTCACACCAGACGGTAAGGTTGGGCTGAGATCGTTAATTTTGCGTCTCATTTCGTCCCAAATCTGTGGCAGCTCATCGGGACCGTAGGCCATGTCCATGCTCACCATGATCTGCGACATACCGTTTGATGACGTAGAGGTGATTTTGTCGATGTAAGGAAGCTGCCGGATCTCTTTCTCAAGTGGGTAGGTCAGTTCTTCTTCGACCTCTTGGGAGCTTGCGCCAGGATAGGTGGAAATAACCATGGCGTCTTTGATGGTAAATGCAGGATCTTCGAGTCTTCCAAGATCCATAAAGGATGAGATGCCGCCAAGTGCCAAAATGACAAGAAACATCCAGCTTATAACTTTGTTTTTAATTGAGTATTCAGCGATGCTCATGGTGTGACTCCTTGAACTTTCATCCCTTCACGCAGTTTTCTTAAATTAGAATTGATCACCACATCACCTGTTTGAACGCCTGTCGAAACGACCGCGCCAGAGCTCGTTATTTGATTGATTGAGATATTGGTCTTAGCTGCGACGCCATTGGAAAGCTTCCATACATAAAAATCACCGCTGCTCACACCTGTGTCTATTGAAGTCATTGGTAGATGGAAACCTTGCACGTTGTTGAGGCCCGCTCTAACCATGTCTACGCTGACGGTGACACTCGTACCGGGCAATATTGGCGGCTCGACTTGTTGCATTGTCATCCACAACTCGTAGGTTTTGGTTTCTGGATGAAGCTCATTGGTGTGCTCTAAATACCCAAGGGAGTGCTCTCCGTCGTGGCCAGTGAAGGTTGCAATAGGCTTATAGGCGGAAGCGTTTCTATTAGGGTCGAGCGTTGCCAATACTGAATCAGAAAGGCTGATTTTTACGTACACTTGATGACTGTCGTAGATGGTGACCACGGTTTCGCCTGCAGCCGTATTTTCGTGAATCTTTTTATTCACACTGCCGATGACTCCGTCCCTTGGCGCAACCAAACGGGTGTACTCCATTTGAGATTTAGCAAGGCCGAGATTGGCCTCAGCAAGTTTAAAGTTTGCTAGCAATTCATCGTATTCGGCCTTGGAGATCATTTCTTGCGCGAAGAGTTCTTTACCGCGACTAAACTGCTTGATGGCAAGTTCAATTTTGGCTTGAGCATCAAATAGTGTCTGTTTCTGCTTGGTGTGATCGAGAATGGCTATGGTCTGCCCCTTACGCACACTTTGACCTTCCTGAACAAGCAAGCTTGAGATTTCACCTTCGATTTGAAACGAAAGTGGCGTTAACTCAGCCGCGACGGTTTGCCCGTTAAAATTACGATACTGACTGACGATGGGCTCGCCTACAGTCACAGTGTCCACCATCAAGCTAGGCTGAGTGCGATGTTCTGTTTCCGGTTTACACGCTTGAAGTAACAGTGCAACGATAACGATGGTTGCATGTTTTACTAGTCTGGAATTATCTCTAATTTTCATCGCTTAAATGCCTGCCTCGCGAGTCCATGCTTTGACGAGTTGCCCGTCGTTGAGTTCTTTGACACCCGCTTCAACCAGTAAGTCACCCTCGGAAAGCCCCTGGATGATGTTGCCGTTAGAATCGAGAGTCACAGAGATTTGATTAACCATTTCTGTTGATGGGTCGAAACGCAACAACACACCAGAACCTGCATCTTTTTCAAGCCATGCTGTTTCAGCTGGGTGGTAGGTATTGGCTTTCATTGAATTGAGCAGCTGTACCTGACCGGTCATGCCTGATAGGAGATTGATATCCGACGGCTTCTGAATGGTTGCAGTCGCGGTGTAGCTGCTGGTGTCCATATTTGGTTGTGTCGAAATCTCTTTGAAACGGGCCTGGATACTCCTATCTTGATGGCTGTCCATAACCGCAGTGAGTGGGTTTGACTTCACCATTTCAAGACCAAATTGTTCAATGTAGCTACTTGGAATCGTGAACGAGATGTCCATTACATTGTTATCTATCACGTTCATGACAGGCTGATTGGGCGCGATGTTTTGGCTTGATTTGGTGAAGATAATCGACACCACACCATCGAATGGCGCTCGAATGACGGTATGCGCTAAATCGGTTTGTGCTTGTTTTAACTCGGCATCAGCAGCGGTATACGCTGTTTGGATCTGATCGTAGCTGTCTTTACTGATCAAACGCTTTTCAATAAGTTGTTTTGCACGTTCAAACTGGGTTTTAACCAAATCGTATTCGGCTTGTTTAACCTCGACTAAGAGAGTGAAGTCGCGAGAGTCGATGCGGGCTAGTACCTCTCCTTGCTTCACCGTTGCCCCCATCCTAACAGAAACAGATTCGACCTTTCCGCCCACCTGAAAAGACAAACTGGCGCGTTGCGTTGCGTCAATTTCAGCAATAAAACGATCAAATTGAGGACCGTGAAGATCAGGCACTTCAACGAGTTTGACGGGTTTAATGACGTGATTCGACACTTCGGAATTTGCTTGGTTGCAGCCCATTAAGGTCAGGCTTAATAAACTGGCAAGAATTAGACTTCCTTTTGAGGTAATTGATGTTGAATTACTCATGTTCTGTCTCTTCGTTAATTGCTATACACCCGTGCAGTATAATTGAAGTTACGATTGGATCAATGTATATTTTCCATCTGTGCAGTAAAATATTTAAATGAAATATACGCATAGATCTGATAAAAAGAGGCAAAGTATTTGAGGCTGGCAAAATGAACGAACGAAAACAGGGGCGTAGAAGCGCACAGGATGCGGAAAAAACGAAATGTGACATCTTACGTGTGGCAACGGATCTGTTTTGTGAATTGGGTTATGAGCGTGTGTCGCTGCGAAATATTAGCGACAAAGCAGGCGTTTCACATAGCTTGATTCGTCATCACTTTGGCAGCAAAGATAAGATTTGGTATGCCATTAGTGATGAGCTTCATCAATATATGGTGTCTTACATGCGCACGATTATTGCGAACATTCCAGATGGTGCGAAAGCCAATGAAAAGCTCTATTTCTTTGTTGTTCGTTTGTTAGCGCACATGCTAGTGAGTAAGCAACCCATTCAATTTATCGCAGATGCCGTTAGGCAAGAAGATGCTCTGTTTGATTACTTTATTGATCAGTCTGGCGAAATCGAGAGTATCGTGTTTGCTATTGCCGATGCTTACAATGAAGAAAACCCTGAGAGCCCAATTAAGATCTGGGAAATCAAGTGGCAGATGATTATGTTTGCACATGGTGCAGCAAGTATGACTCCCTTCATGCAAGAAACCTGGAGTGATGAGACGAGAGAGTATGAGCAATGTTTATTGAAGCACTGGGAAATGTTCAACCAAATGATGGTGACACGTTTTAATATCGATCCTTCGCTTGTGACCATCCCGAAAAAGGTGTCCGATCTCGTCTATGACATTCCTTGCGAGTTTCACTGTGATTCGAGCCTGTAAGTAACATGAGTCATCACCGATATCATTACGGATGTTGAGCGTTACCTCATGGGCGAAAGACTTATGACTAGCGAACTATGACACTTGACTCAGTGATTTTTCATTGGATCTTGAGTACGCCGATTTGTCTAAATCGAGGTCTTTGGAGCATCCTAGCTTGTAGTTGAGGAAATCTCTTAAACCTACCTTACAAACAGGCTTAGCTTTTAAGTACCCTTGAATATAGTTGCAGCCAAACTCACGAAGCGTAGTCAATTGTGATTGAGTTTCTACGCCCTCAGCGACAACGGCCAGTGAAATACTGTGAGACATAGAAATAATAGCTCGGCATAGCTGCGCCGATTTATGCTCTTCATTATCAATATTGCTGACGAAACTTCGGTCGATTTTAACGATGTCAACCGGGTACTCGCTGAGAACGGAGAGTGAAGAATACCCCGTGCCGAAATCATCAAGATAGATGATTGCCCCTAACTTCTTTATGTCATTCAGTGCATCAACGGTGCAGGATGAATTACTTAAAAGCAGAGACTCTGTTATCTCGATGCCGAGTAGATGTGAGGGGAAATTGTACCGCTCTAGCTCGCTTTGTAGAGTGTGAATAATATGATTTGACTCAAATTGTTTCGCGGACACGTTAATATTAATTCTTGGCAAATCAGTGAGAGACTGACTTAAATAAATCGCTTCTAACGTTTGGCAAACCTCTCTTACCACCCAGTCTCCAATCTTGATGATGAGCCCAATCTCTTCCGCCAATGGGATGAATTCATCTGGGGGAATATACCCTTTCTCTGGGTGATTCCAGCGCAACAGTGCCTCAAAGCCGGCTACTTCGTCGTTCTCTGTACAGTAGATAGGCTGGAATGCGAGTGAGAGTTGCTCTTCTTCTATCGCGGTAGTGAGTTCTTGCTCTAAGATGAATTGCTGCTTAACCTGCGTGTACATTTTTTCGTTAAAAAATACGACTTTCTCTGTTCCCGACTTTTTCGCTTTATACATGGCGGTATCGGCTTCTCGCAGGATACTGGCGAGAGTCTGTGAACTTGAGGTGACGACCGAAACGCCGATACTGGCGCCTAAGTGACAGGTTTGCCCTTTAATGCTGTAGGGTTTAGACAGTATTTCAGTGAATCGAACACAAAGGTTGTGAACGGCTTGTTCATCAGTTTGATTCGGTAAGCACAAGACAAATTCATCCCCACCGAATCTAAAGCAGGTATCGTGTTTGTATGTGTTGAATTTTAGTCGAGTAGAGACTTGTTGTAAGACTAAGTCACCGACGATATGCCCCATTGAATCATTGATTATTTTGAAGCGGTCAAGGTCAATGAAAAGAACGGAAAATCCTTTTGTCATTCCTTGTTGAATGCCTTGGAGTTGCTCTTCTATTTTGGCGTTGAGTGCTTGTCGATTCAAAAGCCCAGTGAGAATGTCGTGCGTCGCCTGAATCTCTAAACTGTGCGTCTTCTCTTTGACCAACTTGTCCGATATTTCAAGTCGATGAGCGTAAAAGCGTACGCCGAAGGCCACAGATGATGTCAGTAAAAGTATAAGAATAACAGCCGAGTAGCCGTAAATAAGCATACTAAAGCGGTTGTCGATTGTTGAAACGCTTATCCGCCATGTTTGATTGATAACAGGAAGTGTTACGTCTTTCAGGTACGTAATTTCTTCTTCGTAGTAGGCGATCTTATGATGAGTTTGATGAATGTGTGATTGGAAAATGTCGGTTAAAGGTCGTTCGCTAATATTGACGACGGATAGGTACATCTCTTCTGAATTGAAATCATTCTTCCAAGTGACCCCCAAAAATTCGTGAAACAAAACACTTGCAACGACAAACCCTTCTAGCTCATTGCTGTCACTCATCACGGGGAGAAATAATTTAATTCCTTGGTGGCCATCTTGCGTGAAAAGGCTTGTGGCAACCTCTTGGGATATTATTGCTTGCTTCATGGCCAGCGCGTCACGACAATCGGCGTCAATGCGCTGTCCTAGGTAGTCGCTTGCTTCAAATTGTGGTGAGACAAAAAGGACAGGTAATGTGGCGTTACGTAACCAGTTAGCACAGGATGGTGTTTCTTTAACACTAGGGAGTAATTGAAAACCAAGCAAACCGTTTGCTTGAGCTTGTTGCTGAAATTCAAATAGATGATCGAAGTTGACGACTGGCAGCCAAAAAACAGAATGGATCCCAGAATCTATCCCTGTTCGAGCATTTAAGAAATTTTGAAATTGGTCTTGCGATGGCGAGTTGCCATTCGCCATAAATTTTTGAGTGGCGTGAATAAGGTCAGAAAGGGATCTCATTGACTGATCCAGTGACTTCAATTTGCCGTGAAATTGAATATCTAACTGATCGTACACTCTTCTTGATTCATAAAAATCAACGATATAGAAACATGAGGTCGCGATGACCAAACCCACAGCCCAAATAGATAGGAAGGATCTGCGAAACAACGAGTATTTCAATGTAAAAGAACTCTAATAGTAAACCACTGACATGACCTTAACATATAAGAAATATGAATGATAATCACTATCA
>NZ_MCWZ01000245.1:1239-1599 GCF_002877365.1 Vibrio sp. 10N.261.55.A7 | reverse complement strand
CATTGCCGACGAGCCAACCAACGATCTAGACCCTATAACTCAGTCTCAGATACTGCGCCTGTTGAGCCGAATGAATCAGGTAAACAATACGACAATTATGCTAGTTGGGCATGATCTTACGACGATTACTCAGTGGGCAACCCGCATTACCGTGATGTACTGTGGCCAATCTGTTGAGTCCGCGGATACCAAGAAAATCCTTCGCGCACCTAAACACCCGTATACTTCGGCGCTCTTGAAAGCTGTCCCTGACTTTAGTGATTGGATTCCTCACAAGCAACGGTTGCAGTCTCTACCTGGCTCCATACCACCATTGCAACACCTGCCTATTGGCTGCCGACTTGGTCCTAGGTGCCCTTA
>NZ_MCWZ01000245.1:0-514 GCF_002877365.1 Vibrio sp. 10N.261.55.A7 | reverse complement strand
GGTCCTAGGTGCCCTTATGCGCAAAAGAAATGTGTCGAAATTCCTCAGACAAGGCGCATCAAACACCATAAATTTGCTTGTCACTTCCCTCTGAATATGGAGAAAAAATCTTGAGCGCACTGTTAGAAGTCAATGGACTAAAAAAAGATTTCGTCACCCGTTCAGGGCTTTTTCGCAAAAAGGTCCAGCACGCTGTTAAGCCTGTCAGCTTTTCGCTTGATGCCGGGCAGACCATTGGTTTTATCGGTAAAAACGGTTCAGGTAAGTCAACATTGGCAAGAATGCTATCAGGAATGGTTGAACCCACTTCTGGCCATATTCGAGTTAATGGTGAATTGTTGGAGCACAAGGATTATGCCACTCGCTGTAAGTTGATTCGCATGATCTTCCAGGACCCTAATACTTCACTCAACCCAAGAATTCAAATTGGTAACATTTTGGAGGGCCCGCTCAAGCGGAACACGAGTATGCCTCCGGAAGCTCGTGTTAAACGTGTAAAAGAGACATTAAGACG
>NZ_MCWZ01000244.1 GCF_002877365.1 Vibrio sp. 10N.261.55.A7 | reverse complement strand
CGGTACAAGCGTTAATTTCCTATCATTATCGAAGTCTATTTTTTCAATGATATAGATTTTGTCTTCTGCATCTACAAGAAAGATTTGATAGTCACTTTTATTTTTAATGGCGACGTGGTGCTCATTTTCTGAGAGGTAAAACATACCGTTGGTAAAGCGCTTAACTTCAACAAGTTTTTTTGACATTCCTTGGTCGGGTGAATAACTAATATCGTACCCAAATGTATCACTTCTTAATGAACTGTGATCCACATATTTCTCTCCATACTTAGCGACTAAAGAGTGATAAACAATTTCTTCCGCTGTTTGCCCTGAAAGGCGTTTACTCTTCTCTCTAGCGGAAGAAAACTTTTTCCCTACTCCTTTGCTTCCCTTTTTCATAACTTTATTAAGAGCTGAAGTAACTGAAGGCTTATCCGGAATTGTAGATATTTTAATGTCGTCACGATAAGCTCCCTCGATTGACTCCTGCTCAATAGACGCATCTATATAACTGGTTATTGTGTCCAGGTAGCAATCAAAATAAAGCAAGCTACTAATATTATTTGGAAGATCAGAGTGATTAATTTTTAACGTAGTTATATTTTTTTGAAAGCATTTATCTGGATCGTTTATTCTATTTTCATTAATAGGGTGTAACGTTATAGAAAAATCATTATCCACTTTGTTTCTAACCAGTGCCGAGTGTGTAACATCGATTAGCTCTGTATTTTCGTTAGCAATTTCTTGGGCCCAGTTTTCTAATTGATCATATTTGTGAAGATTATTTAAAAATAATTTTGCTGTTTCTATATCTTTGTTTTCAGATATTTGTTCCCATAAAATATATTTGAATTCTTTGAATGAAATCTTAATGGCAGTAGTGAGTTTTTGATAATGCCAGTCAGCTAGTAATAATTC
>NZ_MCWZ01000243.1 GCF_002877365.1 Vibrio sp. 10N.261.55.A7 | reverse complement strand
GTAATTATATATATTATAATCAATATCTTATGTTGGAGTTTGTTTTTTTTAATCACAACATCGGTCATGGTGTAAAATAAATATAAACAGAGTTATCCACAGAAATTGGTTTTCAAATTGGATTAATTTAGAAAATCAGTGAGCTTCATCTAAGAGTTAAAATGGATCCGCATTAATAGTCATGGCATCCTAAGCAGATCTTATTAAATGCAATTCTTTGGATACAAAAGATTATGGCTCGCATTCCTGACAATCCGCTCATTCTTATTGATGGTTCTTCTTAT
>NZ_MCWZ01000242.1 GCF_002877365.1 Vibrio sp. 10N.261.55.A7 | reverse complement strand
GATATTGAAAAAGACTTCTCTAATCCGGTGATCCCAGAACAACCAGAGTTCGTTTCTGATCACACTCAACACCTTCTTGATACGCTTGTCGCGCAATCCGTTCATACATCAGCACCTAGCTTTATAGGGCATATGACATCTGCTCTTCCCTATTTCTTAATGCCGCTTTCAAAAATCATGATTGCGCTTAACCAAAACTTGGTGAAGATAGAGACGTCGAAGGCTTTTACACCGCTAGAACGTCAAGTACTTGGTATGCTCCATCGGCTGATCTATGGCCAAGAAGACACTTTCTATTCACATTGGATGCACAGTGCTGGTCACTCTCTGGGAGCTTTCTGTTCAGGTGGCACGATAGCCAACATCACCGCTCTTTGGGTTGCTCGCAATAACGCACTAAAAGCGCAAGGTGAATTCAAAGGCGTCGAAAAAGAAGGCCTGTTCAAGGCCATGAAGCATTATGGCTATGAAGGTTTGGCTATTCTAGTCTCTGAGCGAGGTCACTACTCACTTAAGAAAGCAGCAGATACCTTGGGTATCGGTCAAGAAAGCCTTATTTCAGTAAAAACCGACAATAACAATCGGTTATGCCCTTCCGACCTGAAGTTAAAATTTCAACATCTAAAACA
>NZ_MCWZ01000241.1 GCF_002877365.1 Vibrio sp. 10N.261.55.A7 | reverse complement strand
GTGTATTTTTATTAGCTTGTAATTATTAATCAACAAAAATTAACTAACTAGTGAATGATGCCACTATACTTTTAGTGCAAAGTATTTTTTTACATTGTTTACATTGTTTATTTTGGTTAAGTATGAGTTGTTGACACAGAAGGAATGTAAGAGTAAGCTAGTGGTAATTTTATAGGGAATATAAGTGACTCTTATGAGTCTAAGTTGACAGAGCAGGATAAATGGGTATTTTTAAATATTGGGTGTTGGTTTTTTTATCTAGTTTAAGTGTCATATTAGTAAACTATAACGCACATAATATTTTAGATGTCCATGACTTGGCAATGTATATATCTTCAGGAATCTCACTGTTAGAAGAAGGTAGGCTTGCGCCTGATTGGTCAGATTATCATTCGTTAGAAATTGATAATCCTATTGGTAGCACTCTAATTTATCCAAGCAAAATATTTCAAATAATAGCTGCAGTGTTTAGTTTTGGAATAGGAAGTGTACCAAAAATTGAATATTTAAACATATTTTCATCTGTTGTTTTCTGCCTTACAAATATACTTATATTTCAAGTGTTAACTAATAAACTTAGTGCGAGAATATCTCTTGTTGTGATGATTTCTTTTCATTTGTTGAATATTTATATGCCATATTACTTTTGGAATGCCTCTCGTCCACTTACAGGACCTGTAGGGATATTTTTCTGGGTTTTATCTTTATATTTTGTTCTCAAGGGGAATAGTGTAAAGGGAGGGGCCACCTCAGCATTCGCATTGTTAATTAGATATCAGACATGGCAACTTGTTTTCGTTGAATGTTTACTTTTAGGAGGGGTTAAGGAAAAATTAAAGTATTTGTTGTTACTGCTAGTGACTTTTGGCTTTTTCTATTATCTTCTAGAGTTCTTATTTTATGATACGGTTAGTAATGGAGCATTCTATGCTGACGCCGCTAGAGCTAACTTAGAACTGTCTTCCTTTATAGATGCCTTTAGTGTTGCTTGGGTTTTCTCTGCACACTATCATTT
>NZ_MCWZ01000240.1 GCF_002877365.1 Vibrio sp. 10N.261.55.A7 | reverse complement strand
AGTGTTATTTTATATAACTTATTTATTAATCATTTGAAATTTAACCGACTACTTGCGATTCTTTGAACATAACATTCATAGTTAAAGTGGAGTAATATATGTCTATCAACGTTCAGGATGATTGGGTTATTTGTAGGAGCATGCAATCTTTCTTAGATGTATGTGATAATAAGCTTGTTGTGCAAAAAAATGTCCATTGTGTATTTCCTGTAACACATAGAGATACTCTTTGGATGTCTGATTTGCTAAAATCATCCGATGGAGTGAAGATGACTTTTAACCCCGATATGCTTATTACTAACATTTGATGACCTCTTGCTCTTAGTTCCTCCCCATTACACCGAAAGATAAGAAACAGTTATCTTTTTTCTTAATAAAAGAGGTGCTATCCAGTTCATTAAACGACGTCGAACAGGAAAGCAGATGACGATCGTACATTTTTTTTCATCTTCGATGTATTGGATCAATGAATCGTAATCAAAGACAAAAATTCTAATGTTAAAGCTCATTGTGATAACCCTCGTCTCTGGAGTATGAACGTTAAATATGATAACTAAATTTGGGCCGTACAAACTAGCTCAATTCAGTTCACATCAATCTAACATGCTATTCAGGGTAATTATTGGATATACGTATAAATTATTGATAATTT
>NZ_MCWZ01000239.1 GCF_002877365.1 Vibrio sp. 10N.261.55.A7 | reverse complement strand
AAAAAGAGAAGAATCGATACAATGGCATACCACCATTGCCCTTCTCACAATAATGGCCTTTGAGCGCATCCTAAACGCATTAAGTGACAAAATCATTCGATAAACACGGTTATTGCAATACGTAGTTGATCATACTTCCATTCATTTAGATCATGGCAATCCAAATACTTACCAAGCTCTTACCCCAGCTAATTCCCACCCAAAGATAAACAATTAAGATATTGAT
>NZ_MCWZ01000238.1 GCF_002877365.1 Vibrio sp. 10N.261.55.A7 | reverse complement strand
TTGTGCGCTTGCCGACTGAGCATTCACATGATTGCTGTCGGTTGTTGCTGTAACTATCACCGACTCTCTTGTTTCGGTTTCACTATCATCGAGCACTTCAACGCGTACTTTGACCACGCCTGAATCCGGCGTTTGGAAACCGTTAACTTCGTCGTAATCTTGCCACTCACCATTTGGTAGCTTGATTTGTACTGCGCCTAAATCCGCGTCCGAAGCTGTGCCTGTGATGTCTAGGAAGGTATTCACCTCACCAAACGCTTCACCCGAGAGCGACACTTCATAGTTCAGATAGGTT
>NZ_MCWZ01000237.1 GCF_002877365.1 Vibrio sp. 10N.261.55.A7 | reverse complement strand
TCCGACCGCACCATCATTTTATTGGTTAATCTCATTAGCTGATAATCGTGTGATTGACACTAAACAATCTTTGTTGGGCTATCGCCAAGCGGTAAGGCACTGGCTTTTGATGCCAGCATTCCCTGGTTCGAATCCAGGTAGCCCAGCCACATTACAACTCTTGGTTCTTACTTATGTAAGCAACGAAGAGAACAACGTTATATTGACTCACCAATCATCGATATAACTA
>NZ_MCWZ01000236.1 GCF_002877365.1 Vibrio sp. 10N.261.55.A7 | reverse complement strand
AGATAAACAAGAGAATGTCGAAGAACTCGCGGCTAAATCCGTCGACTGGCGTGATGCAACGAACCAAACTGCCGACAAGCCTCTCTCCTTAATCGCCGCCAGTACCGCTTTTAATACACCGAAAGAAGCCGGCACTGTCGTGAGTCAACAAGCCCTAAATCAAGGTCAGAATATCCACACATGGTCATTATCGAATGGTATTGATGTCTGGTACCAAAAAGATACAAAAGTAGGCAATAAGGTACACATGGTACTCGCAAGTCGAGGCGGTAAAGCCGTGTTAGACAGCGATCTGTATATCACCAGTGATATTGCCATTAATGCCGTCTCGCGCAGCGGTATTGGAGACTTTACGGGGTCCTCTCTCGATGCCCATTTAAGAAGGCATGATCTCACACTGCTTCCTTTCATCAACTTCACTCACCACGGTGTTGAACTGCAAAGTAACCAGAAAAACTTAACCGATAGCTTTGCCGCTCTTCATACGGTGTTTACGGATATTAATGTCGACCCCGCACAGCTAGACGCCGTCAAACAAGAATTCCGCCAATCGGCGAGTACGTATATTGACTCACCATTTGGGCAATTTAACAAAGCACTGAATCATGTGAGCTACCAACCATCCAGCCGGCACTATTTTGGGGAGATCGAAGAGATTGATGCGGTAGACGTCAGCAAGGTTGAACGTATTCACAATGAATTATTTACCAAAAATAGAAATTATCAGTTGGTGATCATCGGCAACTTAGAAGCATCCGACTTAACACCACTTCTACGAAAGTACATTGCGTCTATACCTCTAAGTAAAGCCCAAGATAAACAGTTCGATA
>NZ_MCWZ01000235.1:59268-61041 GCF_002877365.1 Vibrio sp. 10N.261.55.A7 | reverse complement strand
CAGTGATCATCGGTGGCTTTGGAATAAGCCATATATTCGTTGATGAAAGTGCAGATCTTGATAAATCATTGAACGTTGTAGAAAACTCTAAGGTTCAACGTCCATCTGCGTGTAATTCTCTGGATACGTTATTGGTGCATAAAGCCATTGCGAAAGAGTTTTTGTCAAAAGCCGCAGAACGAATGACGGAACGTGTAGCATTCGTGGCTGAACCTGAAGCTCAAGCGCTTTTAGTTGGCGCTCACAATGTACGCAGTGCTGAAGACGGTGATTTTGATACTGAATGGTTAAGCTACACCCTCGGCGTAAAGGTGGTGGCAGATGTGCAAGAGGCGGTAACTCATATGCGTATTCACAACGCTAGCCACTCTGATGCGATCATGACGAACAGCTTAAAGAATTCTGAGATTTTTATTAACTCTGTGGGTTCTGCTGCGGTTTATGTGAATGCTTCAACCCGATTTACCGACGGTGCACAATTCGGGTTGGGCGCTGAAGTCGCAGTCTCAACTCAGAAACTGCATGCTCGAGGCCCAATGGGGCTCGAAGAGTTGACCAGCTACAAATGGGTAGGCAAAGCTGACTACTTGGCTCGTCCGTAGATTTGCTTTGATTCGTCACACGACTTATTAGGCGCAGTTAGCTTGAAGTGCCGCAGAATTCTTTCATTTTAAAGGGGCCGTGTTGCCCCTTTTGCTTTTCTTCAACGGAGTTAATCCGTTACACTGGAGTTTCATTACTTGGAGGTAATATGCATTGTCCTTTCTGTTCCGAGAACGACACCAAAGTTATTGACTCTCGATTAGTCGCTGATGGCCATCAGGTTCGACGCCGCCGCCAGTGCTTAGCTTGCAGCGAGCGGTTTACGACTTTTGAAACAGCAGAGTTGGTGATGCCCAAGGTGATAAAAACCAACGGCAACCGCGAACCTTTCAATGAAGACAAGATGGTCGGTGGTGTTCAGCGTGCATTAGAGAAACGCCCTGTCAGTGCTGATTCAATTGAATTGGCTATCAGCATGATAAAGTCTCAGCTTCGAGCGACAGGTGAACGTGAAGTGCCAAGCGAAATGATTGGTAATCTAGTCATGGGGCAGCTCAAAGAGCTGGATAAAGTCGCTTATATTCGATTTGCGTCGGTCTATCGCAGCTTTGAAGATATCCGTGAATTTGGCGAAGAGATCGCCCGACTAGAAGATTAGAGCCCTAATGACGTCCCCGTTTTCTGAATTTGATTTCCAAATGATGTCTCGCGCTATTTTTTTAGCGAAGAAAGGCATCTATACAACCGCTCCGAATCCAAACGTTGGGTGTGTCATCGCTCGAAATGGTGACATTGTTGGTGAAGGCTACCATCATCGAGCAGGCGAACCGCATGCCGAAGTACATGCGATGAGAGCCGCGGGTAATTCATCAGTTGGCGCTACAGCGTATGTGACTCTAGAGCCTTGCTCTCATTTTGGTCGTACTCCTCCGTGCGCGGAAGGCCTCATTAAAGCGAAAGTTGCGCGTGTGGTCTGTGCAATGCAAGACCCTAACCCAAAAGTCGCGGGTCGCGGCATTGCAATGCTTCGAGACGCTGGCATTGTGGTTGATGTTGGACTGCTAGAAGCGGATGCCTATGCGCTGAACCCTGCTTTCATCAAACGTATGAAAACGGGTTTGCCGTTCGTACAGTTGAAAATGGCCGCAAGCTTGGATGGCCAAACCGCATTAAGTAACGGGGTTAGCCAATGGATAACCTCTCCACAGTCTCGACAGAATGTTCAAGAAT
>NZ_MCWZ01000235.1:2128-58581 GCF_002877365.1 Vibrio sp. 10N.261.55.A7 | reverse complement strand
ACAGAATGTTCAAGAATATCGCGCTCGTTCATGTGCCATATTATCGACCAGTAAAACAGTGATAGACGATGATGCTTCGCTGAATGTTCGTTGGAGCGACCTGCCAAGCAGTATTCAGAGTACTTATAACGAGTCTGATGTACGGCAACCAGTTCGTGTCATCCTTGACCGTAAGGCTGAGCTGACTAAAAACCTTAAGATTTTTAATACTTCTGGTGACATCATTCGGGTTGGCCAAAGCGGTGAAATTACTCCAAAGGTTATTCAACAACGAATTGATTTAGCCAGCACCTTCCAAGAGTTAGTTGGCTCTCATAATATCAACCACCTCTGGGTTGAAGCCGGTGCTACGTTAGCGCGCTCGCTTATTCAAGATGAATTGGTTGATGAGCTGATTTTGTATTTGGCGCCTAAACTTATGGGCAGTGATGGGCGAGGACTTTTTGGTGCCTTAGGGTTAGAATCAATGACCGAAACGCATGAATTAGAGATTCAAGATCTTCGTCAAATAGGTCCAGATATTCGAATCGTTGCAACATTAATTAAAAAAGATAAATAGCATGTTTACAGGAATAGTAGAAACGGTTGGCACGTTAGCAGCCATAACACCAAAAGGTGAAGACATCAGCGTTACAGTTAACGTTGGAACACTTGATATGTCCGACGTTCAACTTGGTGACAGTATCGCCACTAATGGTGTTTGTTTGACTGTGGTTGCTTTCAACTCAAACAGTTATACCGCCGACCTTTCTGTGGAAACGTTAAATAAGACAGGTTTCATTGACTACCAAGCCGGTGACCGTGTCAACCTTGAAAAAGCGATGTTACCCACCACTCGCTTTGGCGGACACATAGTTTCTGGCCACGTCGATGGCGTGGGTGAGATTGTTGAACGACACCAAGTAGGCCGAGCCATAGAGTTTTGGGTCGCCATGCCTGCTGAGCTGTCCAAGTATGTGGCGGAGAAAGGGTCGATAACAGTGGATGGTATTAGCCTGACGGTGAATGACCTGCGTAAGAATGCGTTTAAACTTACCATCGTTCCTCATACCGGCGAAGAGACGACCATTAATGATTTCCAGGTTGGCCGCAAAGTGAACTTAGAAGTTGATGTCCTTGCACGCTATATGGAAAGGTTACTGCAAAGCCAAAAAGAACAGAATGAACCAAGCTCTCGCTTAAGTATGGAGTTTTTACAGCAAAACGGTTTTGCTTAAGCGTGAATAACATAGAGCGATAGTCCCTCTAAAAGGACTGTAACTTCTACCATGATGCAGATTTGAAGAACAGTGCTGTTACATCGATAGGCCAAAAAATTTAAATAGGAATTAAGTATGTCAATTAGCAAGCCAGAAGAGATTATTGAAGATATTCGCCTGGGTAAAATGGTCATTTTAATGGATGACGAAGATCGTGAAAATGAAGGCGATTTGATCATGGCAGCGGAGCATATTACCCCTGAAGCGATTAACTTTATGGCGACTTATGGTCGAGGTCTTATCTGTCTGACTATGACGAAAGAGCGCTGTGAAAGACTTGGCCTTCCGCCAATGGTGCAAGATAACAACGCTCAGTTCACGACAAACTTTACGGTCTCTATTGAAGCGGCAGAAGGTGTCACTACGGGTATTTCCGCTGCCGATCGAGCGCTAACTGTACAAGCGGCTGTGGCAAAAGAAGCAAAGGCTGCTGATCTTGTTCAGCCTGGGCATATCTTCCCGCTTACAGCGCAAGAAGGGGGTGTACTTACGCGTGCTGGTCACACTGAAGCTGGGTGTGATTTAGGGCGTTTAGCTGGATTAGAGCCTGCGTCGGTTATCGTTGAGATCCTTAATGACGATGGCACTATGGCTCGCCGTCCTGATTTGGAAGTATTTGCTGAAAAACACGATATCAAGTTAGGCACCATTGCTGACTTGATTGAATATCGAAATAATACTGAAACAACGATCGAACGTGTTGCTCAATGTCATCTTCCTACGGAATTCGGTGATTTTGAACTGGTCACTTTCCGAGACACCATCGATAATCAGATTCACTATGCGATGGTCAAAGGTAGCATTACGGAAAAGGCACCTTTGGTTCGTGTCCATTTACACGATACTTTTACTGATCTATTGCATTCAGACCGCGGTACAGAGCGAAGCTGGACCTTAGATAGCGCGATGAAGCGCATTGGCGATGAAGGTGGCGTACTCGTCATCTTAGGCAATGAAGAAAGCTCTGATGCGCTTATTCATAAAGTGAAAACCTTTGAAGCGCAAGACAAAGGCGAAGCACCAACGATGGCCAAAAAACAAGGTACCTCTCGCCGTGTCGGTGTAGGCTCTCAAATCCTGGCTGATTTAGGCGTGGCGGAAATGCGTTTATTGTCTTCTAGCTCAAAACGTTACCACGCTCTTGGTGGTTTTGGCCTAAATGTGGTTGAATACGTGTGTGAATAAAAAGACAGGTAGGTGATTAACTCTACCGGATTTTTGAATTATAAAGGGAAGCGTTTGCTTCCTTTTTTATCGATAGAAGTGATATTTTATCACTATCAAACATTTAAATTAGACACGTCGAAGGTCGGGATAAACTTTAATATCTATTAGATATTGCTCACAGTTTTATGCTAGAATCCGGCGATTCTCACTTGATGAACATAGTTAAAGGAAGGCTTATGAAAGTGATCGAGGGTGGCTTCCCAGCGCCAAATGCAAAAATTGCTATCGTTATTGCTCGTTTCAACAGTTTTATTAACGAAAGCCTGCTTTCTGGTGCAATCGATACTTTGAAGCGTCATGGACAAGTTAGCGAAGACAACATTACTGTTGTTCGTTGTCCTGGTGCCGTTGAACTCCCATTGGTTGCTCAGCGCGTAGCGAAGACAGGTCAATTTGATGCGATTGTATCTTTAGGCACAGTCATTCGTGGCGGTACGCCTCATTTCGACTATGTTTGTAGTGAATGTAATAAAGGTTTGGCACAAGTGTCTATGGAATACTCTCTTCCTGTTGCATTTGGTGTTCTTACTGTTGATACGATCGATCAAGCTATTGAACGCGCAGGAACCAAGGCTGGTAACAAAGGTGCAGAAGCTGCACTAAGCGCACTTGAGATGATCAACGTTCTTTCTGAAATCGATTCCTAATGGGGGCCAGTGTGAAACCAGCCGCACGTCGTAATGCACGTCAATTTGCTTTACAAGCAATTTATTCTTGGCAAATTAGTAAAGAAAATGTCGCCGTTGTTGAAGAACAATTTATTTCTGGTGGCAAGTATGATGAAGAAGAACATCATGCAGCAGAGCCTGCCCTAGTTGCGCCGGAAACTGATGTAGCATATTTCCGCGATCTATTGACTGGTGTTGCGCTAAGCCACATGGAATTAGATAGCAAGCTTCGCCCATTCGTATCTCGTCCAATGCAGGACTTAGATTTAATGGAGCTAGCTCTGCTTCGTCTTGCTATGTACGAGATGACGCGCCGTGAAGATGTTCCTTACAAAGTCGTGATCAATGAAGCGATTGAACTTGCAAAAGTGTTCGCTGCTGAAGAAAGCCACAAGTTTGTGAACGGTGTGCTTGATAAAGCCGCGCCACATGTACGCAAAAAGAAGTAACGAGTTACTTTGAATAGAGGTCAGCTAAATTGCTGGCCTTTTTTATGTCCTGTTCATCTAGAGTCTGTAAAATCGGCTCTCTAAACACAACCCTTTGAGAAACTTTTATGTCTGGTGAATTTAATCTCATTGATAAGTACTTTGTGGGGCGTCAATCGAATAGAAAAGATGTTCTATTGGCCGCTGGCGATGATTGTGCATTAGTCAAAAGCCCTGACAATGTTTCTATTGCCATTAGCACCGACACGCTTGTGGCAGGCACGCATTTTTTGCCTGATGCAAATCCAGCTTGGGTTGCTCATAAAGCACTTGCGTCTAATATCAGTGATTTATCAGCAATGGGCGCAACACCGGCTTGGGTTTCTTTAGCGTTGACTATGCCTGACCCTGATGAAGCTTGGCTAGCTCCATTCTGTAAGGCCTTTTTTGAGTTGGCCGATTACTTTGGCATACAATTGATTGGTGGTGACACAACGAAAGGCCCATTGAGTATTACTCTTACTGTTCAAGGGTTTGTTCCCGAAGAAAAAGCACTAAGGCGCAGTGGTGCAAGTATTGGCGACTGGGTTTATGTCACGGGTGATCTTGGTGATAGCAAAGCTGGCCTTGATGTTATTCTGGATTCAAATGTTAAACATAAAGAGCATTCTGAAGAGCTAGAAAAGAGGCATTACCTCTCTTCTCCACGTGTACTTGTGGGTCAAGCTTTACTCAATTTGGCCTCTTCCGCTATCGACATATCAGACGGATTGATTTCAGATCTTCAGCACATATTAACGAAATCCAATGTTGGTGCATCTCTAGATGTGAGCTTGCTGCCTATCTCAAGTGAGTTACTTGGCTTTACACAAGACGAAGTGACTGCACAACAGTACGCTCTAACCAGTGGTGAAGAGTACGAATTGTGCTTCACCGTACCAGAAGAGAACAAAGGCTCCATTGAGAGTGCGCTGAGCCACACTGGTACCAAGATTACCTGTATTGGACAAATACGACCAAGCGGTACGTTTGAGCTCCGCAACAAAGGTATAGTGTTAGACTGGAACGTAAATGGATACGATCATTTTAAGGTAAAACAATGAGCAACCCTTTATCCCTTATCTCTTTGAAAAACCCTTGGCATTTATTAGCGACCGGTTTCGGTAGTGGCCTTTCGCCGATTATTCCTGGCACTATGGGTACTTTGGCCTCAGTACCATTTTATTTGTTGCTCGTTCAACTCCCGTTTTGGCTTTTCATTGTCGTTATTATTGTTTCATCATTCATTGGCATTAAAATTTGTCAGATCACCTCTGATGACATGAAAGTGCATGATCATGGATCCATTGTATGGGATGAGTTTGTAGGCTTTTGGATTACCATGTTGGTTGTTCCATTACTCGGTGTTGCGATCTTTGATTGGAAGTGGATTGTCGCTGGCTTTGTTCTATTTCGCTTCTTCGATATGGTGAAACCATGGCCAATTGGTTGGCTAGATAAGCGTGTACACGGTGGGTTAGGGATAATGATTGATGATATTGTTGCAGGTATTATGGCCGCAATATCGCTCTACTTTGTAGGCTCTTTTGCAGGCTGGTAGCGTTACTCAGTCGTGCGTTGATACATAAAGTAGAAAGGTTCCCAGTGGGAACCTTTTTCGTTTTATGCGTTAATTTACGATGACTAATTTAGTTTCTCTAAATCAGATTCAATTTCCGCAATTTTACTGGAAACGACTTTTTCAAGGTGGCGTAAGTCCATCAGTATCTTGGATTTTACGTCAATTTCCGCCAGTTTCTCTGGCTTGGTAATCTTATTTAGCTCATCGATAACCAATGTCAGGTTGCGGTTTATCTCTGTCACTTCTTTATATTGGTGACTGCCGCTATCAACCAAGACATTCTTAACCTGACGCGGGTATTTGAACTTAACACTTTTGGCGAACAATTCACCTTTTTGCTTGTGGAAATAGATCTTTAACACATCCTTGTGCGCTTCTTGTCGTAACGAGTAACGCTCAATTTGCTTAGGGTCTTGAATACCTAAGCCTGTGAGGTTTGGAAACATAGGCTACCTCTAGTTAGTGTTGTAAAATTGATTAAACCTTAACTAATGTAGCAGCCTATAATCGTGGTAGATAGGCGACAATAAAACAAGCTGCGCAACTTGTGGACAAGATCGCGCTTACATCGGTGAAGCTTCTGCGATATTTTCAACTAGCCTTTCTCGCAACTGAATTTGGGTTTCTTCATCAAGCCTTCCCCCTTGTCCATTCGTCAAAATAAACAAATCTTCTGCTCGCTCACCAATAGTGGTGATTTTGGCTGCGTGCAGGCTAATTTGAAGATCGGCGAAGGTAGCGCCCACTTTGGCCAGCAACCCTGGTGTATCAAGGGCGACAAACTCCATCAAGGTGCGTTTATTGCTCTTTGTCGGTAGAAACTCAACCTTAGTTTTAACAGTAAAGTGCTGAAGGTTTCGAGGCGTTCGGCGCGTCTTAATCTTGGTTTGTCGGCCATCTTCAATAACGTGGGCAAGGTGTTTAACCACGGCCTTGTGACGCGTCACATCGATAGCTTCACCATGTTGATCAAGCACCATAAAGGTATCGAGTACAAAGCCATCTTTACTTGTCATGACTTGTGCATCGTGGACGTTGAGGTTACGTCTATCCAGTTCTGCTACCACCGTTGCGAAGAGTGCATTCTGATCTCTCGCGTAGACGAAAACTTCTGTACCACCACGCGTGGCCTTTTCGCTGATGAGAATAAGCGGTTTGGAGTCGTCCGTTTGGTTAAGTAGGTGAGTACAATGCCAAGCTATCTGCTTGTGTGTGTGACGTAAAAAGTAATCGGCCTTAAATCGTTGCCACAAGACTTCAATTTCTCGCGCTGTGAACCCTTCTTTACGCAAAAGGGCGGAAGATAGCTGTTGGTTGTGCCTAATTCGATCACGAACATCGACAGGGTTTTCCAAACCTCGTCTTAGCGCTCTTTGCGTTGAGTAGAACAATTCCGCAAGAAGTGTTCGCTTCCAACTGTTCCAAAGGTCGGGATTGGTTGCGCATATATCCGCCACGGTGAGACAAACGAGATACTCAAGTCGTTCCTCATCGCGAACTTGTTTGGCAAATTCAGTGATTACTTCTGGGTCATAGATATCACGGCGCTGCGCGGTTACCGACATGAGTAGGTGATTTTGGACTAGCCATGAGATGAGTTTAGCTTCTGGCTTTGAGAGCCCATGTTCAATGCCAAATTCATAGGCTTCGACGGCTCCAATTTCTGAGTGATCACCATTTCGTCCTTTGCCAATGTCATGGAATATCGCGGCTAAAATCAAGAGCTCTTTTTTATGAATTCGAGGATAAACCTCGCAACAAATAGGGTGCTTATCTCGGTTACTGTCTTGGCCAAATGTGTTGATATGCTTCAACAGGCGAATGCTGTGTTCATCGACGGTATACACATGGAATAGGTCAAACTGCATTTGACCCACTATTTGACTCCATTGTGGGAGATAGCTAGCAAGCACACCTAATTTGTGCATCAGGCTAAAGGCTTTATGCAAAGAGTTGGGATGACGAACCAAATCCATGAATTTCTCGCGAGCGGCTGGGATGACATGAAGAAACTTATTTAATCTTCTTCGCGCCGTGCGAAGCTGTCTCATTGTCGCTGGCGCAACGCCTTCAATGCTTGAGTCGTTGGCAATATGAATGAACATATCAAGAATGGTCTCTGGCCTAGCTTGAAATAGAGCAGGCTTTCTTGCTTCTATAAGCCTTCCACGACGCTGGAAATCATCGCTTAAGATTTCCGCTTTGTACTCAATGCCATTGTCTAATATGGCTTGATCAAACAGCTTGAGTAACATTTTGTTCAATTCTGAAACACGTCGAAGCGTTCGATAGAACTCCTTCATCATCATTTCAACACCACGGTTGCCTTCACCACAGAAACCGAGGCTTTCAGCGACTTGCGCTTGATGCCCAAAGGTGAGTCGATTGTCGTAACGTTTGAGTTCGACATGCAAACCGAAGCGTACTCGCCATAAGAAATCCTGACATTCAACAAGCTCTCGGTATTCTGCGTCAGTAAGAAACCCATACTTACTCATCTCTAGCAGAGAGGTCGCGCCAAAATGTCGCCTAGCAACCCAGCTTAGCGTATGGATATCTCTTAGGCCCCCAGGCGTTGATTTAATATCAGGCTCTAGGTTATATGCTGTGTCATGGTAACGAGCGTGGCGCTCTTTTTGTTCCCGAATCTTAGCCTTATAAAAGTCGTCGCTTGGCCAAAATGAGGAAGAGTTTATTTGCCCGAAAAGTTTGGAGAACGTATCTTCGCATCCACAAAGCAATCGTGCTTCTTGTAGATTCGTCGCAACCGTTAAATCCTCTTTCCCGATCGCGATACACTCATCAATGGTTCGAACTGCGTGGCCGACCTCGAGTCTAAGATCCCATAACAGAGTGATGAAGGCGCTGACCTTGACACCGAGAGCTTCAGGTAGGGTCTTTTTGGAAACAATGAGTATGTCGATGTCAGACAAAGGATGCAGTTCACCACGGCCATACCCTCCGACCGCAACTAGGCTGATATTCGGCAAGCTATCAAAGCCATACTCAATCCAAAGCCTATGCAGCAACAGATCCATGTAATCGGATCGTCCGATGACCAGATCATTAATGGGGTGGTGAGTGAGGAACTCTTCTTTTTGGTATTCAGAAAATAGCTCAAGCTGCTCTTTGAGCGATGAGATCGTAAGCTGTTCTGTGGAGAAGGTTTGTGGCGATTGATACAGCATATAGCGCAATCCATGCAGTTATAATATGGGCATGGTTATTAATCTATCAGATAGAAGCGAATAAAAAAATATCCCTGAGAGGCAGGGATATTTAGAGTAAGTAGTTTGAGTGGTTAGGCGTTTTTCAAATGCCTAGGGATTTGCTCTTCATTTCGAAGGGTCAATACTTCGCAGCCATTAGCCGTAACGAGCAGTGTGTGCTCCCATTGAGCCGAGTTTTTGCTGTCACCCGTGTAAACCGTCCAATCATCTTCCACGTCGACCGTACAGCCAAATTTGCCTGCATTGATCATTGGTTCAATGGTGAAGCACATGCCTTCTTTTAATACTCGTCGGTCTGTATTCTTGTAGTGAACCACTTGAGGTTCTTCGTGAAACTCATTGCCGATACCGTGACCACAGAAATCTCTCACGATAGAGAACTTATTTCGTGGATTCTTTTTGTTATTCTCTTTAATGTACTTTTCGATAGCGGTACCGATATCACCAACGGTTGCGCCTGGCTTTACTTTACGCATGCCGATGTAAAGAGCTTCTTGTGCAACCATGCATAAACGTTTGTCTGCAGGTGAGGTCTCACCAACTAGGAACATCTTAGACGTATCGCCATGATAGCCTTGCGGACGTGTGCTTAAATCTGCCCCTTCTTCATCTGGAATGATGACGGTAATATCGACATTTAGGATATCGCCATTTTTCAGAACGGCAGGTTTTAGTTGGCCATTGCTGCCTTTTTCATCGTGTGAAGCTGGAATACCGTGACACACAATATGATTGATAGACGTACAAATAGATTTCGGGAATCCGTGATAATCCAAAGGAGCTGAATAGGCGCCTTTATTTGTCGCATAATCGTGACAGATGGTGTTTAACTCATCAGTTGTCACACCCTCTTTAATGTAAGGTTCGATCATTTCTAGAATTTCGGCTGCCAGTTTTCCAGCAATACGCATTCTTTCAATTTCTTGTTGGTTTTTGATTTTTATAGACATTTGCGCTAATTCTCGACCAGTTTATAGGAGCTCTCGACAATAATGATTCGCATTCTATCAGGAAGTGATTGGAATGTGTATTTGTCTCCATGTAGTGGATTCTTACTCTATGTTAGTTGCTATCAGTATATATCAAGCCGAGTAAGTGGCGGGAACTGGATTTTTTACTAGCCATATGGGACGAAAATATGGTATAAAGCGCGCCGGAATAACGGTCAATTGTCTCTGATTCTCTAGCCCTGCTAGAAGTTGTCTGCGAGGTTGATTGTTGTATTCCACACACTTTAATTTAAATCACACACATTCCGTCACATGTTCCGGGGTGCCTCAACAATAAAACCATTTGCATTTGGTAAATGGATGTTAGGGGTCGGATTCATGGGGAGTGTGGAGGCCTAACCCCATAGAGGATTTTAAAATGGCAACTGTATCAATGCGCGATATGCTTAAAGCTGGTGTTCACTTCGGTCACCAAACTCGTTACTGGAACCCAAAAATGAAGCCATTCATCTTTGGTGCTCGTAACAAAGTTCATATCATCAACCTAGAAAAAACTGTACCAATGTTCAACGACGCTCTAGCTGAACTAGCTAAAGTTGGCGAGAAGAAAGGTAAAGTTCTTTTTGTTGGTACTAAGCGCGCTGCGTCTGAAGCTGTTAAAGAAGCTGCTGTTGCAAGCAACCAGTTTTACGTTAACAACCGCTGGTTAGGCGGTATGCTAACAAACTACAAAACTGTTCGTCAGTCAATCAAACGTCTTAAAGAGCTAGAAGCTCAAGCTCAAGACGGTACATTTGATAAACTAACTAAGAAAGAAGCTCTAATGCGTACTCGCGAAATGGAGAAGCTAGAGAAATCACTTGGTGGTATCAAAGATATGGGCGGCCTACCTGACGCTCTATTCGTAATCGATGCTGATCACGAGCACATTGCAGTTAAAGAAGCTAACAACCTAGGTATCCCAGTTTACGCTGTTGTTGATACTAACTCTAACCCAGACGGTGTTGACTTCGTTATCCCTGGTAACGATGATGCTATCCGTGCAGTACAACTTTACCTAAACGCTGTTGCACAAACAGTTGTTGAAGGTCGTAACAAAGATGTTGCTGCTCTAGCTGGTGAGAAAGACGGTTTCGTAGAAGCTGAATAATAGCGGCTCTGAGCCATGCTAAATGGGTGTACACTTATAAAGCGTGCATCGATTAAGTATTAGTTAGCATCAGGGGCCCAATATAGGCCCCTGATTTTTACCTTATTTCGAATTAACTGAGGAATAGAGAATGGCAACTGTTACTGCTGCTCTAGTAAAAGAACTTCGTGAACGCACAGCTGCGGGCATGATGGAATGTAAAAAAGCACTTGTTGCTGCTGAAGGCGACATTGAGCTAGCGATTGAAAATATGCGTAAATCTGGCGCAGCGAAAGCAGCTAAAAAAGCTGGTAACGTTGCAGCTGAAGGCGCAATCATCATCAAAGAAGAGGGCGGTGTTGCAGCTCTTCTTGAAGTAAACTGTCAAACAGACTTCGTAGCAAAAGATGCTGGTTTCCTAGCGTTTGCTGAAGAAGTAGCTGTAGCTGCACTAGCTGAGCGTCTAGATATCGCTGCACTTCAAGCTAAGTTTGAAGAAGCACGTATTGCTCTAGTGACTAAGATTGGCGAGAACATCAGCATCCGTCGCGTAGAATACGTTGAAGGTGTTGCACTAGCTTCTTACCGTCACGGTGAGAAAATCGGTGTTGTTGTTGCTGGTGAAGGCGAAGCTGAAACACTTAAGCACGTTGCTATGCACGTTGCTGCTTCTAAGCCTGACTACTTGAACCCAACTGACGTACCTGCTGACGTTGTTGAGAAAGAAAAAGCAGTTCAAGTTGAAATCGCAATGAACGAAGGCAAACCTGCTGAGATCGCAGAGAAAATGGTTGTTGGCCGTATGAAGAAATTCACGGGCGAAATCTCTCTAACAGGTCAAGCTTTCATCATGGAACCTAAGAAAACTGTTGGTGACATGCTGAAAGAGAAAGGCGCTACAGTATCTAACTTCGTACGCCTAGAAGTTGGTGAAGGTATCGAGAAAGCAGAAGAAATGAGCTTTGCTGACGAAGTAGCAGCGGTTCAAAAAGGTTAATCCTTTTGCTTGCTTAATTATTAGACCGTAGCCTAGGCTGCGGTCTTTTTACGACAAGCAGATGAAGATTTACAGTGATCAATAAATATTGTTTTCTAAACGCTTCTAATGTTTATTCATGACTGTTAATCAACACTATCACTTTTTTGGAAGGTAAACTCCATGACTACGAACCCTAAACCAGCGTATCAACGTATCCTGTTAAAACTGAGTGGCGAAGCGCTACAAGGCGAAGAAGGTTTTGGTATTGATCCAGCAATCTTAGACCGCATGGCTCAAGAAATAAAAGAACTGGTTGAACTTGGTGTTCAAGTTGGTGTAGTCATTGGTGGTGGTAACCTATTCCGTGGAGCTGGCCTTGCGGAAGCTGGAATGAACCGTGTTGTTGGTGACCATATGGGGATGCTAGCAACAGTGATGAACGGATTAGCAATGCGTGATGCTCTACACCGTGCGTACGTTAATGCTCGTGTAATGTCGGCCATTCCTCTAAAAGGCGTGTGTGATGACTACAACTGGGCAGATGCCATCAGCCAACTTCGTCATGGTCGTGTTGTAATCTTCTCTGCGGGTACAGGTAACCCATTCTTTACAACGGACTCAGCAGCATGTTTACGTGGTATTGAAATCGAAGCGGATGTTGTTTTAAAAGCAACAAAAGTAGACGGTGTCTTTACTGCTGACCCTGTCGCTAACCCAGATGCAGAATTATATGATACTCTTTCATATAACACGATTCTTGAGAAAGAACTTAAAGTGATGGATTTGGCGGCATTTACGCTAGCGCGTGATCATAAAATGCCAATTCGAGTATTTAACATGAATAAGCCAGGCGCATTACGTCGCGTGGTTATGGGTGAAACTGAAGGTACATTGATCAGCGATTCTGAGTAATGTCTAAGCCATCATTGATTATCTGTTGGTGATGGTTAACCTAAAGTTTAGGCCCCAATCAGCTTTCTTAGACTAAGAACACAAATCAAGGTGAAATTGTGATCAACGAGATTAAAACAGACGCGCAAGAGCGCATGGAAAAAAGCGTAGAAGCGCTAAAGAATAACCTTACTAAAATCCGTACTGGCCGTGCACACCCAAGTTTACTGGCTGGCCTCTCTGTAGAGTACTATGGTGCACCAACACCATTGAACCAAGTAGCAAACGTTGTTGCTGAAGATGCACGTACATTAGCCATTACTGTTTTTGATCGTGAGCTTGCTCCTAAAGTCGAAAAAGCAATTCTTGCCTCTGATTTGGGGTTGAACCCAATGTCTGCGGGTACGGTTATTCGTGTACCACTTCCACCGCTAACAGAAGAGCGTCGTAAAGACCTCGTTAAAATCGTACGCGGCGAAGCTGAAGGCGGCCGTGTTGCAATCCGTAATATTAGGCGTGATGCAAATGGCGATCTAAAAGCGCTTCTTAAAGATAAAGAGATCTCTGAAGATGATGATCGCAAAGCGCAAGATGAGATTCAAAAGCTAACTGACGCTGCAATCAAGAAAGTTGATGAAACGCTCGCTGGAAAAGAAAAAGAGTTAATGGAAGTTTAAGACTTTTCTCTTTTCTATTTGAAGCGCTATGTAAATGGCATAGCGCTTTTTTAATTTCTAATTAAAACCCACCGAACAACCTTCTATGTCAAATACACAGTTATCTTTTGAAGCGCTACCTAAACATATTGCCGTTATAATGGATGGTAATGGACGCTGGGCTGAAGCTCAGGGGAAACCACGTGTTTTTGGACATAAGAATGGTGTTGCGGCGGTAAGAAAAACCATTAGTAGCGCAGCTAAGCTTGGTATTGAAGCTGTAACGTTATTTGCTTTTAGCAGTGAAAACTGGCGCCGCCCAGAAGAAGAAGTTGGCGTGCTAATGGAACTGTTCATCACGGTACTTTCTACCGAAATAAATAAATTACATAAGAACAACCTCCGCTTAAGAGTCATTGGTGATAAAACACGTTTTAGTGAGCGCTTACAGAAAAAAATTGCCCAAGCTGAAAAGAAAACCGCAGCCAATACTGGGATGGTCGTGAACATTGCTGCCAACTATGGAGGGCAATGGGACCTTACTCAAGCGGTAAAGAAAATAGCGACAGAGGTTGAAGAAGGTAAGCTTGAAGCCGCGCATGTGAATGATGAGCTCATTGCTTCCCACTTATCGATGTCAGATATTCCTGACGTTGACCTTCTAATTCGTACTGGAGGAGAGTGCCGAATTAGTAACTTTATGCTTTGGCAAATTGCCTATGCAGAGCTTTATTTTACTCCTATCTACTGGCCAGAGTTTAGTGAAGATAGCTTAATAGAAGCTGTGACTTGGTTTGTGAACCGTGAACGACGTTTTGGTTGTACGGGGAATCAAATTAAAGCACTGATGGAAAATCAATAAAGGATTCATTAGTTTGAAGCAACGAATTATAACCGCACTCATTTTGGCTCCACTGGTCATTCTTGGGATTTTCGAGCTACCGTTAGCGCTATTTATTCTCGCTTTGGCGGTTGTTACAGGAATAGGCTTCTGGGAATGGACTCAGTTTGTTGAGCACAAATCCAGAGTGAGTGCTCTTGTCCCTTCAATCATAGTTTCTCTCATCAGTTTTTTACTGATTTCGACCGACGCGACTAGTCTCAATACGATTCAACCTGTTCATTATTTCATTTTGGGTATTGGTGGAGCATGGTGGCTATATGCCAGTGCACTTGCCATTACTTACCCGCGCTCTAGCCAATCTTGGCAAGGGTCTAATTTGCTTAGACACGTATTTGGTTTGCTCACGCTTCTCCCGTTTCTATGGAGTGCTATCTTATTGAGAGCGCAGGGAATAGAAACGGACGCTTACTATGGTGCCAAGTTGGTATTGTTCGTTTGCCTCATCGTATGGGCCGCTGATAGTGGTGCCTATTTTGCTGGACGCAGTTTCGGCAAACGTAAGATGGCGCCATCCGTAAGCCCGAATAAAACGATTGAAGGCCTTATTGGCGGCATAATCACCGCTGTTATTGTTGCTTGGTTTACCGCAGGGTGGTTTGAGTTAGAGTTCTCTAGCGCTACAGCGATGATAGTCATTACACTCATCACTGTGATTATCTCTGTTTTAGGTGACCTCGTTGAGAGTATGTTTAAGCGTGTTTCGGGTATTAAAGACAGCAGTAATATCATTCCCGGCCATGGTGGTATTCTTGACCGAATTGACAGCCTGACCGCTGCATTTCCTGTATTCGCACTTCTATACTTTGTATTGTCATAGATTCAATTTTTAAGTATGAGTGAGTGTTCAAACTCATCATCAACACTACGGTTAGAGCTATGCGTAAGCTAACAATTTTAGGTGCCACAGGTTCCATTGGCGCGAGTACATTAAAAGTCGTCGAGAAAAACCCTGAACATTTCTCAATCGTAGCGCTTGTTGCTAGTCGTAACGTCGAGAAGATGGTGCACCTGTGCCATAAATGGCAACCCAAGTATGCAGTGATGGCTGATCTGGATGCTGCGCACGCACTCAAAGTGAGATTGAACTCTAGCCACCCTCGTATTGAAGTCTTGGCTGGACAAGAAGCGATATGTCACGTTTCTGAGTTCTCAGAAGTTGATACTGTTATGGCTGCGATTGTAGGTGCGGCAGGATTGTTGCCGACGATGTCTGCAATTAAAGCAGGCAAAAGAGTGTTACTAGCCAATAAAGAAGCACTTGTTATGTCAGGACAGTTGTTTGTGGATGCGGTAAAAGAGCACGGTGCTGAACTCTTGCCTGTCGATAGCGAACACAATGCTATTTTCCAATGTTTGCCAAGTGAAATTCAAACTAACTTGGGGCATTGCCAGCTTGGTGAGCATGGCATACAAAGTATTTTGCTCACCGGTTCTGGTGGACCATTTCGATATACTGACGTTAAGTCATTGCCTTCTGTAACGCCAGAACAAGCCATTGCGCATCCTAATTGGTCTATGGGACCAAAAATCTCAGTTGACTCTGCGACGATGATGAACAAAGGCTTGGAGTACATAGAAGCTAAATGGTTGTTTAATGCAACGAAACCTGAGCTAAAAGTGATTATTCATCCACAATCTGTCATCCATTCAATGGTGCAATATCGTGATGGTTCGGTACTTGCTCAAATGGGTGAACCGGATATGGCTACGCCAATTGCATCGGCTATGGCTTATCCTGATAGAGTAGATTCAGGCGTGTCGCCATTGGATTTTACTCAGCTAGGAGAGCTGACCTTCTTAGAGCCAGACTACTCTCGATACCCTTGCTTAAAGTTGGCTATTGATGCGTGCTTTGAAGGACAGCATCTCACTACTGCTCTGAATGCGGCCAATGAAATTAATGTCGATGCATTCTTGCAGAAGAAGCTCGGGTTTACGGATATCGCTCGAATTAATGAAAGGGTGATGTCTAAAGTCTGCGCAACTGATTCTTATAGTGTACCGTTAGACTTGGAAAGCTTACTTGAGGTCGATAAGATGGCGCGTGAGATGACTCATCAAATATTGCGAGAGCAAAAAGTATGACTGGAATAATATGGAACTTCGCTTCATTTGTAATCGCTCTGGGTATTCTGGTTGCCGTTCATGAGTTTGGTCACTTTTGGGTCGCACGTCGTTGCGGAGTGAAAGTAGAAAAATTCTCTATTGGTTTCGGTAAGGCGTTGTGGAAAAAACAAGGCAAAGATGGCACTGAGTACAGTATATCGATGATCCCTCTTGGTGGTTACGTCAAGATGGTTGACAGTCGAGTAGATGATGTGCCACCAGAGCAATATGACGTCGCTTTTGATAAGAAACCATTGCTACAGAGAACCGCAATTGTCGCAGCGGGACCTGTCTTTAATTTTCTGTTTGCTATTTTTGCCTATTGGGCTGTTTTCCTTATCGGAATTCCAGCGGTTAAACCCGTAGTCGGTGAGGTGACTCCGTATTCTATTGCTGCGAATGCTGGTTTAGAACCAGGTATGGAGCTTAAAGCTGTTTCTGGTGTAAATACAGTGGATTGGGAATCCGTCAATATGGGAATTATCTCACATATTGGCGATGAAGAGCTTACCCTCACAGTTTCTACAGAAAATGGCATTGGATTGACGGAAATTAAAACACTTGATTTAACTGAATGGAACTTTAATCCAGAAACGCAGTCTGCACTGAAGACATTGGGTTTTAGTCCTTATACTCCAGATATTCTAATGACTCTTGTTAATGTATCTGAAGGCGGTGCAGGGGAGCGCGCTGGGTTATTGGTTGGTGATACAGTGGTCGCTGCTGATGGCGTGACTCTAGATAACTGGCAGGAATTGGTTCGTGTGATTCAAGCGAATCCAGAAAGCGCTATCGAACTCCTAGTGATGAGAAATGAGCGCTCAGTATCGTTAACACTCACGCCTGGTATACGTCAAGATAGTCAGGGTCAGTCGATTGGTTTTGCCGGAATCGCTCCAGAAGTCTCAGAATGGCCTGAAAACTATCGATTTGATCTGCAATATGGTGTAATTGATTCTATCGGTAAGTCGATAGAAAAAACTGGGCAAGTGATCAGTTTGACTGCAACCATGCTGAAGAAGCTTGTTGTGGGAGACGTTGGCTTAAACAATTTAAGCGGCCCCATTTCAATTGCAAAAGGGGCGGGTACAACCGCCGATTACGGCTTAGTCTACTTTTTAGGCTTTTTGGCATTAATCAGTATCAATTTAGGCATTATTAACTTAGTGCCATTGCCAATGCTTGATGGCGGTCATTTACTCTTTTTCGCTGTTGAAGCCGTTATTCGACGTCCTGTTCCTGAAAAGGTACAAGAAACTGGATACCGGATTGGTGGTGCAATAATATTGTCAGTAATGGCAATCGCAATCTTTAATGACTTTTCTCGCCTGTAAGTTGAGCTCAGGTAGTAGTGCAGTGAAGGAATAACTTAAAAAAATATGGCGATTAAAAAAATTCTGTTTGCAACCTTGTTAGCGACAAGTGTTTCGGCAAATGGCTCAGAGAACTTCGTTGTTCAAGATATTAAAATTGAAGGCCTTCAACGTGTGGCGTTGGGTGCTGCGCTGCTTCAAATGCCGGTTCGAATCGGTGACGACATTGATAGTCAAAATGTTGCGGAGATCATTAAGTCACTTTATGCCTCTGGTAACTTTGAAGATGTACAAGTCCTAAGGGATGAAGACGTTCTTGTCATTCAAGTCAAAGAGCGACCAACCATTGCGAGTATCTCGTTTTCTGGTAATAAAGCGATTAAAGAAGAGCAGTTACAGCAAAACCTTGATGCTTCAGGTATCAGACAAGGTGAGGCTCTAGACCGCACTTCATTGTCTAACATCGAAAAGGGCCTAGAGGACTTTTACTATAGCGTGGGTAAATACAATGCAACGGTTCAAGCTGTTGTAACGCCACTGCCTCGTAACCGCTCTGACCTTAAATTCGTATTTACTGAAGGGGTTTCTGCGAAAATAAAGCAGATTAACTTCATCGGAAATGAAGCCTTTAATGACAAAGAGCTGGTAGGTCGTTTCAATCTGAATGTTGATGTCGCGTGGTGGAACTTTCTCTCTGATGACAAGTATCAAAAACAAGTACTCGCCGGTGACTTAGAAGCACTACGTTCTTTTTACTTAGACCGTGGTTTTTTGAAATTTCAGGTAGACTCCACTCAGGTTGCTATTTCACCGGACAAAAAAGGCGTTTATATCACTTTAGGTGTAGATGAGGGAGACGTTTACTCCATCAAAGACGTAAATTTCCGTGGTGAGTTGATAGGGAAAGAATCAGAATTTAGAGAGATGGTGCCGTTTGAAGATGGCTCCACTTACAATGGTTCGTCGGTCACTCAGTTGGAAGAAGAGATAAAACGTGTCCTTGGTGAGGCTGGCTATGCTTACCCTCAAGTACGAACGATTCCAGAATTCGACGATGAAACGAATGAAGTCTCGCTAGTGATCAATGTTGAAGCGGGCAATCGAATCTATGTTCGTGATATTCGATTTATAGGCAATAACTCTACTCGTGATGAAGTCATGCGACGCGAGATGCGTCAAATGGAAGGCAGTTGGTTAAATTCTAAATCCATTGAAACAGGTAAAACACGTCTTAACCGGTTAGGCTTCTTTGAGACGGTGGATGTACAAACCGTCCGTGTTCCTGGCAGCGAAGACCAAGTTGACTTGGTTTATAATGTTAAAGAAGCAAACTCGGGCAGCATCAACTTTGGTGTTGGCTACGGTACAGAGTCTGGCGTAAGTTTCCAGGTGGGTCTTCAACAAGATAACTTCGTTGGGTCAGGTAACCGTGTCGGCATTAATGCCATGATGAACGATTACCAAAAGAATATTAGCTTAGACTATCGTGATCCTTACTGGACACTAGATGGCGTGAGTCTCGGTGGTAAGATATTTTACAACGAATTTGAGGCATCTGAAGCTGGTATCGTTGATTATACCAATGAGAGTTATGGCGCGAGTATGACTCTTGGTAGTTGGGCTAATGAGCTGAACTTCTTCGAGCTGGGCGCGGGATACACTCATAACAAAATCGGTAACTTGTCACCTTACTTGCAAGTTGAGCAATTCCTTGCTTCTCAGGCAAAAAATATTGATAGCGAAGGGTCGTTAAACACGAATGATTTTGATATCAATATTTCATGGACACGAAATAATCTGAACCGCGGTTATTTCCCGACAGCAGGTAACCATCAACGAGCATTTTACAAAATGACCGTACCTGGTTCTGACGTTCAGTACTTTAAAGTGCAGTATGATATCAGACAGTATTTCCCATTGACGCAGAAGCATAGCTTCGCACTATTGATGCGTGGACGTTTGGGTTACGGTAACGGCTATGGTCAGACGGATGGGCAGGATAACCTATTCCCATTCTACGAGAACTACTACGCTGGTGGTTATACGACTTTACGTGGCTTCGGTTCTAATTCTGCGGGTCCTAAAGCGGTTTACCGAGACTACTCAGGCTCAAACAATGGTGCTGATACCGCGACAAACGACTCAGTCGGTGGTAACGCGATTGCATTGGCAAGTGTCGAGTTAATTGTGCCTACACCATTTGCTTCTGATGAAGTGAGAAGCCAAATACGTACGAGTCTTTTTGTTGATGCAGCGAGTGTTTGGGATACTGAATTCGATTACCGAGAATCAGGGGCTAAGTATGGTAGTCAGTATTACTATGATTACTCTGATCCTAAGAATTACAGAGCGTCTTTTGGCGCAGCATTACAATGGATGTCTCCAATGGGACCTTTGGTCTTCTCACTGGCGACACCACTTAAGAGTTATGAAGGGGATGATAAAGAAACCTTCACATTCACCATTGGCAGAACCTTCTAATAAAGGAAACTATTTTGAAAAATATCATGAAAGCGGCTGGTGTTAGCCTTGTAGTCTTAAGTTCTTCTTTCTTCGCTCAAGCAGCAGAAGCGGCTCAAAAAGTAGGTTATGTAAACTCTGCACAAGTTTTCCAAGCATTGCCTCAACGAGAAGTTGTTTTGCAAAAGATGCAGGAAGAGTTTAAAGATCGCGCTGCAGAGCTTAAGTCAATTCAAGCGCAAGCTCAAACTAAGATGGAAACACTGAATCGTGATGGCTCACTGTTGAGTGAGTCAGAAGTAGAGAAGTTACGTGTTGAAATTAGCCAGCTGGAAAGTAACTTTAAGATTAAAGGTCAGTCTCTAGAAAAAGCATCGGCTCGTCGCGAAGCAGAAGAGAAGCAAAAGCTATTTAAGATGATTCAAGATGCAGTAACAAAAGTGGCAGAGAAAGAAGGTTTTGACTTAATTGTTGAAGCACAAGCACTACAGTATGCTAAACCTGAACTTGATATCTCAGAAAAAGTGATCGAATCACTAAAATAATATGCAAAAAATAACTTTAGCCGAATTGGCTGCTATTACCGGGGGAGTGCTGCACGGAGACACCAATGAAGTGGTTTCTTCAGTAGCGCCTATGGATAAAGCTCAAAAAGGTCACGTGACTTTTTTATCTAACGTTAAGTATGCAAAGCACTTAGCTGAATGTGATGCTAGTGTCGTGATGTTAAAAGAAGCCCAGCGAGAGCACTTCAAAGGCAATGTTCTGGTTGTTGATGACCCTTATGTTGCTTTTGCTAAGGTTGCTCAAGCACTAGATACGACACCAAAAGCCGCGAGTTCTATTTCAGAGTCTGCGGTTATCGCATCTGATGTGGTGCTTGGTAGTAATGTTTCAATTGGAGCTAATGCAACCATTGAATCTGGTGTAACGCTGGGTGATAACACCATCATTGGTGCGGGGTGCTTTGTTGGTAAAAACGCTACTATCGGAAAAAATAGCCAGTTGTGGGCGAATGTTGTTGTTTATCATTCTGTGCGCATTGGCGATGACTGCTTAATTCAAGCGAACACTGTCATTGGTGCGGATGGATTTGGTTACGCCAATGAGAAAGGCGAGTGGATAAAAATCCCTCAACTGGGCACGGTTGTCATTGGCAGCCGAGTCGAGATTGGTTCATGTACGACCATTGACCGTGGTGCACTTGAAGATACGATTATCGAAGACAACGTCATTATCGATAACCAGATCCAGATCGCTCATAACGTGCACATCGGATATGGTACCGCTATGGCGGGTGGTACGATAGTTGCTGGCAGTACAACGATCGGTAAATATTGCATTATCGGCGGTGGTACCGTTATTAATGGCCACATTGAGATAGTTGATGGTGTGACGATTACGGGTATGGGTATGGTGATGAGAGGCATTTCTGAGAAAGGAATGTATTCATCGGGCATCCCATTACAACCGAATAAAGAGTGGCGTAAGACGGCAACTCGTGTCCATCGGATTGACGATATGAATAAACGCCTGAAAGCGGTAGAGAAACAATTGACGCCGAAAACGGAATCCTAATTCCAACTTTCCAGTTAAAGGCTCGCGAAAAGCGAGTCTTTTTCGTCTATCATATTGAACAATATCGAATGAATAATAATTTTTGAGCTTTACGAATAGGAATATGACTTTGACTAGTGAAAATAAAACGATGAACATTACTGAAATTCAGGAGTTACTTCCTCATCGCTACCCTTTCTTATTGATCGACCGAGTGACAAATTATGAAGAAGGGAAATACCTGACAGCGATTAAAAATGTATCAGTAAACGAACCTCAGTTCACCGGTCACTTTCCACAGTTGCCTGTATTCCCTGGCGTGCTTATTCTTGAAGCAATGGCTCAGGCTACCGGGTTATTAGGTTTTAAATCATTTGGTGCCCCTGCTGATAACGAGCTTTACTATTTCGCAAGTGTCGATAAAGCAAAGTTTCGTAAACCAGTCGTTCCTGGCGACCAGTTGATTATCGAAGTTGAATTTATTAAAGAGCGTCGTGGAATAGCAGCCTTTAATGGCGTAGCGAAAGTCGATGGCGATGTTGTGTGTTCAGCCGAGCTAAAATGTGCTCGCCGAGAGTTCTAATATGATTCACGAATCTGCGAAAATCCACCCATCAGCAGTGATTGAGGGTGATGTTACTATTGAAGCGAATGTAAAAGTTGGCCCATTTACCTATATTTCTGGCAAAGTGGTGATTGGTGAAAATACCGAGGTTATGTCGCACATAGTAATCAAGGGCAACACAACAATTGGTAAAGATAATCGTATCTTTCCCTATGCCATCATTGGTGAAGAAAACCAAGATAAGAAATATGGTGGAGAAGAGACAACCGTTGTTGTCGGTGACCGCAATGTGATTCGTGAAAGCGTACAAATCCATCGTGGTACGACACAGGATAAAGCGACGACCGTCATTGGCGATGACAACTTGTTGTGTGTGAATGCGCACATTGCGCATGATGTCATTGTTGGTAACCACACTCACATTGGTAACAACGCCATTTTAGGTGGTCACGTCACTGTTGGTGATTATGCCGGTGTTATGGCACTGTCCGCAATTCACCCGTTCTGTTCAATTGGTGCTTACGCATACATCGGTGGTTGTTCTGCTGTTGTACAAGACGTACTACCGTATGTTCTTGCTCAAGGTAATCATGCAACACCGTTTGGATTGAACTTGGTCGGCCTGAAGCGCAATGGTTTTGAAAGAGCGGAAATCCGAGCTCTACAAAAGGCATATAAAGAGATTTATCGCACAGGTAAGACGCTTGAAGAAGCCAAACCTGTGTTGAGTGAAATGGCGAATGAATACGCTTCCATTAAACCAATGATAGATATGCTTGAAAATTCAGAGCGCGGCATCATCCGCTAGCGTCAATGAGTCGTGAGATAAAAGATCGCAGCGTTTAGGCGATCTTTTTTGTTTTAAGAAAAAGGATATTAGGTGCGCTATGCCTCAAGATAAAGCGGCTCAAACCAATAAGCCATTAAGAATTGGCATCGTCGTAGGCGAACTGTCGGGCGACACCCTCGGAGAAGGGTTCATTCGTTCTATCAAGCAGCAGTATCCAGATGCTGAATTTGTTGGCATTGGTGGCCCTAAAATGATGGCCCAAGGCTGCGAGTCATTGTTTGATATGGAAGAACTCGCCGTCATGGGATTAGTAGAAGTTCTTGGTCGATTATCTCGGTTGATTAAGGTCAAGAAAGAGCTTGTGAGCTATTTCATCAATAACCCTGTTGATGTGTTTGTCGGTATTGATGCACCTGATTTTAACCTCCGATTAGAAAAAACGCTAAAAGACAATGGCATCAAAACGGTCCATTACGTCAGTCCTTCGGTTTGGGCCTGGCGACCGAAACGTATCTTTAAAATTGATGCGGCGACTGATCTTGTATTGGCATTTCTACCGTTTGAAAAAGCGTTCTACGACAAATACAACGTCGCCTGCGAATTCATCGGTCATACTCTCGCAGATGCCATTCCTCTTCAAAGCGATCAATTTCAGGCTCGGGAGCTTTTACAGCTAGACCAAGACAAAAAATGGCTTGCTGTATTGCCAGGCAGCCGAGGTGGTGAAGTTGGGCTTATTGCTAAGCCATTTATTGAAACATGCCAACGTATTCATAAAAAATACCCTGACATGGGCTTTATTGTCGCCGCGGTGAACAAAAAGCGTCGTGAACAGTTTGAAAGCATCTGGAAAGAAACAGCACCTGAGCTTGATTTTGTGATCATTGAAGATACGGCACGTAATGTCATGACGGCGGCTGATGCCGTTTTGTTGGCTTCAGGAACGGTTGCCTTAGAGTGTATGTTGGTGAAACGTCCTATGGTTGTTGGTTATCAAGTCAATAAACTGACGGGCTGGATCGCGCAAAAACTCTCTATTACCGAGTTCGTATCGTTGCCAAATGTCTTGGCCGGTAAAGAGCTGGTTAAAGAATACATACAAGAGGAGTGTCACCCTGACTTTTTGTACCCGGCGATGGTACAAATATTAGAGGGGGATAACTCCGAGTTGATCAAAACATTTACCGAAATGCATCAGTGGATACAAAAAGATGCGGATCAACAAGCAGCGAAAGCAGTATTAAAGTTAGTCAATCGATAACTATTGTTATAGGGATCGAGAAACCCGATTAGAGAAGCACAATGGCAGCGACAGATAAAAAAGAACTACCTCCATTTGAATACCCTCAAGGCTATATCCATGTTGCCGGTGTTGATGAAGTCGGGCGAGGCCCACTGGTTGGTGATGTGGTGACGGCAGCCGTGATCTTGGATCCCCATAATCCTATAGAAGGGTTGAATGATTCTAAAAAGCTTTCAGAAAAAAAGCGTCTAGCACTGTTTCCTGAAATAAAAGAAAAAGCACTGGCATGGTCGGTTGGTCGCTGTTCTCCCAAAGAGATTGATGAAATCAATATTTTGCAAGCGACAATGGTCGCAATGCAGCGAGCAATAGCGGGTTTATCTCTTCAACCTGACCTAGCTCTTATCGATGGCAACAAGACGCCGAAACTAGACATGGATTCTCTTGCCGTGGTTAAGGGTGATCTGCGAGTTGCAGAGATCAGTGCTGCTTCGATCATCGCTAAAGTTGTTCGAGACCAAGAGATGGAAGAGTTGGATAAACGTCACCCACAATTTTGCTTTGCGAAGCATAAAGGCTACCCAACAAAGGCGCATTTTGCAGCAATCGAACAGTTTGGTGTTATTGATGAACATAGAAAAAGCTTTAAGCCAGTGAAGAAGGTTTTGGGTATCCAATAGCCTTAATTTGATTTAACCAGACTTGCTCTTTATTCCTAGAGCTAATGGCGTAAAATAGCGTCAGCATTTTATCGATGAAATTTACGGTATAGGGATAACTCTAGCCGGTTAGGAAAACATTCATGTCAGATCCAAAGTTTATCCACCTTCGTGTTCACAGTGACTTCTCCATGGTCGATGGCCTCTCCAAAGTGCCGCCACTGGTGAAAAAAGTCGCTGAAATGGGCATGCCTGCGATGGCTCTGACCGATTTTACTAACCTGTGTGGTTTGGTGAAGTTCTATGGCACCGCACACAATTGTGGAATTAAGCCCATTATCGGGGCTGACTTTGCCGTTCAATCGAAAGAGTTTGGCGATGAGTTGTCGCGCTTAACTATCTTAGCTTTCAACAACACTGGCTATAACAATCTAACGAAATTGATCTCAAAAGCGTATCTACGAGGTCATGTTCAGCACCAGCCAGTGATGGATAAAGAGTGGCTTATTGATCTCGGTGAAGGGCTGATTATTTTATCTGGTGCAAAGCACGGTGAAATTGGTAAGGCTTTGCTCAAAGGCAATAATGAATTGGTTGAAGAGTGTGTTGCATTTTATAAAACACACTTTGAAGATCGATTCTTTCTCGAATTAACTCGAACGGGAAGAGTCGACGAAGAGACCTATCTCCATTTTGCTGTAGAGCTTGCCGAACAACGTGATCTACCTGTTGTCGCAACCAATGAAGTTGTATTTCTTAGCGAAGACTTTTTTGAGGCGCACGAGATCCGAGTTGCGATCCATGATGGCTTTACACTTGAAGACCCTCGTCGACCAAAAAATTACAGTGCTCAACAATACCTCCGTACTGAAGAGGAGATGTGTGAGCTATTCGCGGATATACCTGAAGCGCTTCAAAACAGCGTTGAGATAGCAAAGCGATGTAATGTGACGGTGAGACTAGGCGAGTATTTCCTACCAAATTTCCCAACGGAAGGTTTAAAAATTGAAGACTTCTTGATTAAGAAATCACAAGAAGGCTTAGAGCGTCGACTGGCATTTTTATTCCCTGATGAAAAAGTTCGAGCAGAAAAACGCCCTGAATACGATGAGCGCCTGCAAATCGAACTTGAAGTTGTCAATAATATGGGATTCCCCGGCTATTTCCTTATCGTCATGGAGTTTATCCAGTGGTCGAAAGACAATGACGTACCTGTAGGCCCAGGGCGAGGATCTGGTGCGGGCTCATTAGTGGCTTACGCACTCGATATTACCGATCTTGACCCACTTGAATACGATCTTCTGTTCGAACGATTCCTGAACCCTGAACGTGTATCGATGCCCGATTTTGATATCGACTTCTGCATGGACAAGCGTGACCAAGTGATTGACCACGTAGCTGAAATGTACGGGCGTGATGCGGTATCTCAGATCATCACCTTTGGTACTATGGCAGCCAAAGCCGTTATTCGCGATGTTGGCCGAGTCCTTGGGCACCCATTTGGTTTTGTCGACCGCCTATCTAAATTGATTCCACCCGATCCAGGTATGACGCTAGCGAAAGCTTTTGATGCCGAGCCGGCTCTCCCTGAACTTTATAATAATGACGATGAAGTTAAAGAGCTGATTGATAAGTGTCGTATCTTAGAAGGGTGTACTCGAAATGCGGGTAAACATGCGGGTGGCGTTGTTATATCGCCCACAACCATCACCGATTTTGCTCCGATCTACGCAGATGCGGAAGGTAACTTCCCTGTTACGCAGTTTGATAAAAACGATGTCGAAACGGCAGGCCTTGTTAAATTCGATTTCTTAGGGTTACGTACACTAACGATCATTGATTGGGCTCTAGGCTTAGTCAATCCTCGCTTGGAACGAGAAGGGAAAGATCCAGTACGCATTGAGTCGATCCCTCTTGATGACAAAGCGTCTTTTGATTTGCTACAAAACTCAGAGACCACAGCGGTGTTTCAGCTTGAGTCGCGCGGCATGAAAGACTTGATCAAACGTCTTCAACCCGATTGTTTTGAAGATATTATCGCACTGGTTGCGCTTTTCCGTCCTGGCCCGCTACAGTCAGGCATGGTAGATAACTTTATCGACCGAAAGCACGGACGAGAAGCGGTCTCTTATCCAGATGAAACATGGCAACATGATTCATTAAAAGAGACTTTAGAGCCTACGTACGGCATTATTCTGTACCAAGAGCAGGTAATGCAGATCGCGCAGATCCTTGCAGGCTACACCCTTGGTGGCGCCGATATGCTTCGTCGTGCGATGGGTAAGAAAAAGCCGGAAGAGATGGCGAAGCAACGTGGCACCTTTAAAGAGGGGGCGATAGCCAACGGCGTCGACGGCGAACTGTCGATGAAAATCTTCGACTTGGTAGAAAAGTTTGCCGGCTACGGTTTTAACAAATCTCACTCTGCCGCGTACGCACTTGTTTCATACCAAACTCTGTGGTTAAAAACGCACTACCCTGCGGAATTCATGGCCGCTGTTATGACTGCCGATATGGATAACACGGAGAAAGTCATTGGCTTAGTCGATGAATGTATTCGTATGAAGCTTCGATTGCTTCCACCGGACATTAACGCCGGTCTTTATCGATTTAATGTCGATGAAACAGGGGCGATTGTCTACGGTATTGGCGCAATTAAAGGCGTAGGTGAAGGCCCAATTGAAGCGATTCTTGAGGCTCGTAACCGTGGCGGTCACTTTAAAGATCTGTTTGATTTCTGTGCTCGCATTGACTTAAAGAAAGTAAATAAGCGTGTCATTGAAAAGCTCATCTATGCGGGTGCGCTTGATAGATTAGGGCCACACAGAGCGGCGCTAATGGCGTCATTGAACGATGCGGTTAAAGGCGCTAGCCAACATCACCAAGCGGAAGCGTTTGGTCAAAGTGACATGTTTGGTGTGTTAACGGATGAACCTGATGTCATTGAGAACAAATACACCAAGGTTGAGCCTTGGCCAGAAAAAGTGTGGCTGGAAGGCGAAAGAGATACGCTTGGATTGTATTTAACAGGTCACCCAATCAATGCCTATTTAAAAGAACTGGGTAAGTACACAAGTTGCCGATTGAAAGATGCTACGCCAACGCGCCGAGATCAATCCGTAACCATAGCTGGGCTTGTGATTGCCGCTCGAGTGATGACAACAAAGCGCGGAGCACGAATTGGTTTAATGACAATTGATGATCGTTCTGGAAGAATGGAGGTCATGTTGTACTCCGATGCGCTGGATCGGTACGCAGAATTGTTAGAAAAAGACAAAATTTTAATCATTTCGGGACAGGTCAGCTTTGATGATTTCAATGGTGGTCTTAAAATGTCAGCGCGCGAACTATTGGATTTAGGAACTGCACGTGAGAAATACGCTCGCGGATTATCTGTTTCTATTAATGAATCCCAAATAGACAACCAATTTTTTGAGCGCTTTAGCCAAATACTAGAGCCTCATCGAGCAGGGACTGTCCCTGTCAATATATATTACCAACGATTAGATGCACGTGCCCGCTTGACGCTTGGGACTGAATGGCGAGTAACGCCAAGTGATCTATTACTTGATGAATTGAAACAGTTGCTTGGTCGTAACCAAGTCGAACTCGAATTTAACTAAAATTTAGCCTCAAAATGGACGCTAAGTAGATAAAGGATCAATAGATGAGCCTCAACTTTCTTGAATTTGAAAAGCCAATCGCTGAACTAGAAGCAAAAATTGAAGCGTTACGTGATGTATCTCGTCACGGCGGTGATACGGCCGTTGATTTAGATAAAGAAATTCAGCAGCTTGAAAAGAAAAGTTTAGAACTGAAAAAGAAAATATTTAATGATTTAGGTGCTTGGGAAACGGCTCAGTTAGCTCGTCATCCACAGCGCCCATATACTCTTAACTACGTAGAAACAGTTTTTACTGAGTTTGAAGAGCTAGCGGGTGATCGTGCTTTTGCTGATGATAAAGCCATTGTGGGTGGCATTGCTCGCCTAGAAGGCCGCCCTGTTATGGTCATTGGTCACCAAAAGGGCCGTGAAACCAAAGAGAAAGTAAAGCGTAACTTTGGTATGCCAAAACCTGAAGGTTATCGTAAGGCTTTGCGCCTTATGGAAATGGCAGAGCGCTTTAAAATGCCTATCATTACCTTTATCGATACTGCGGGTGCTTACCCAGGCGTTGGCGCGGAAGAGCGTGGTCAATCTGAAGCTATCGCAAAGAACTTAAAGGTTATGGCTGGCTTGAAAGTACCGATTATCTGTAACGTTGTTGGTGAAGGCGGTTCTGGTGGTGCGCTGGCGATTGGTGTCGGTGACTACGTAAATATGCTTCAGTATTCAACGTATTCAGTCATCTCTCCAGAAGGTTGTGCTTCAATTCTTTGGCGTGACTCTGATAAAGCACCACAAGCTGCTGAAGCGATGGGCCTTATTGCTCCTCGATTGAAAGAGCTTGAACTCATTGATGAGATCATTGAGGAGCCATTAGGTGGCGCGCACCGTGACTACGAGGCGGTATCTCAGAACATCAAGGCAACGCTCCTTAAGCAATTGGAAGATCTTGAGCAGCTTGACCATGAGTCATTGCGAGAACGTCGTTACCAACGCCTAATGAGTTACGGTTACTGTTAATTAACCTAACCTCAATAACAGTATGATTCGTCGTATTGTTATTATTTCTAGATACGTAAAAAGGGCTAACTTGATTAGCCCTTTTTAATGCCTGAGATTTGGTCGTAGGCTTGGATTAACGTAAAATGCTTCAGCATATGGATGAGTAGAGTCGGGTATGAGCACACTATTTTCACTTTTTTCTCAGGTTATTGAGCGCCACCTTCAGCGTCGGTCACGGCTTGTCTTGGGCTTGAGTGGCGGTGTTGACTCTCGCGTGTTGCTTGAACTAATGGCTCAGTATAGAAACCAGACAGGGCGAGAGTGTCTTGCTGTGCATGTCCATCATGGTTTAAGCAGCAATGCCGATGATTGGGCTAAACAATGCGAAGTGTGGTGTGATTCCCATTCAATACCGCTTTATATCGAACACGTTGATTTAGATGTTAGCCATGGACAGAGTATTGAGAAGCTCGCAAGAGACGCTCGTTACAAAGCGTTGGCAAAGTATCTTGAAGAAGATGATCTGCTGTTAACTGGTCAGCATAGCGATGACCAACTTGAAACCTTCATGCTCGCGCTAAAAAGAGGAAGTGGACCAAAAGGACTCTCTTCAATGGCAGAAAGAATGCCATTTGCAAAAGGTGTCCTGGTTCGCCCGTTACTTCAGTCAACAAGGGCGATGATCGAGCAGTACTCCCGTGAACGTGACCTTGAATGGATTGAAGATGAAAGTAACCGGGACACTCGTTTTGACCGAAATTTTATCCGTCATACCATTACCCCACCACTTTTAAAACGTTGGCCTTCGTTTCATCAATCGGTACAGCGGAGTGCAGCGCTATGTGCCGAGCAAGAGACATTACTAGATGAATTGCTATCTCCTATTCTAGATGAAATGATTGAAACCGATTCTAGTCTCAGTATTCAACCGCTTTTAAGGCATAGCTATTTAACTCAGCAGCGTTTGATCCGTATGTGGTTTAAGCAATGCGGTTTCTTAATGCCAAGCCGCCAACATATACAGTTGATTCTTTCAGAAATCATCATGGCGCAGCAGGATGCGAACCCTGAGCTTAACGTATCGGGTGGACAAGTGAAGCGATTCAATGGTCGCCTTTATCTGATTCCGCTAATGACTGATGTGAGCTCCTGGAGCGCGACTCTGACGCTAGATGCTTCGCTCACTCTGCCAGATGGATTGGGTGAAGTTGGTCTGTCTTCAAATGCCGAGGTGAAAAGCACAGAGACGAAAATCACTGAATTGAGAGGCTCTAAGATGACAATTACCGCTGATTTTAAAGGCACTCTAGAGGTGATCTTTGACCCGAAAGGGCTCTGCGCCCATCCCGTTGAACGTGGCCACAGTCGTAAACTTAAAAAGCTATTTCAAGAGTATCAAGTACCTAGTTGGTTAAGACGTCGGACGCCGATATTGATGAATGAAGGAAGGGTAGTTGCAGTACTTGGACTTTTTGTGGACAAGTCCTATCAAGGGCAAGATTGTGAAGTCATGTGGATAAAATAGTTCGATTTTGTGTACAATTAGTTAGAATTAGAACGTATTAAAATAAGAACAGGGAACAGCAATGAAAAATGTAGCAATTGGAATTATTCTAGGAATGGGCTTATTAAGCGGAACAGCAGTTGCTGGTGACGCAGCGGCTGGTAAAGTAAAATCAGCCATCTGTGCCGCATGTCATGGTGCAGACGGGATGGCAATGATCCCTGGCTACCCTCACCTTAAGGGACAAAACGAGCAGTATCTAGTTTCTTCAATAAAAGCATATAAAAATAAAGAGCGTAACGGCGGTCAGTCTGCAGTCATGCAACCGATGGCTGCAATGTTAAGTGATGAAGATATTGTAAACCTAGCGGCATACTACTCAAGCTTAAAATAAACAGATTTTTGAATGAAGCCCAAGCTCTTTGCTTGGGCTTTTTGTTAGGCAACAGTCATATGTTGATTGTTGCCTACAGCTAGTCAATAATGAGCAAGTTATTGACCTTTAAGGGATGAAGATGAAAAAAATTGAAGCCATTATTAAACCGTTTAAGTTAGATGATGTTCGAGAAGCACTCGCAGAAGTCGGTATCACGGGAATGACCGTTTCTGAAGTAAAAGGTTTTGGTCGCCAAAAAGGGCATACCGAACTGTACCGCGGTGCCGAGTACATGGTTGATTTTCTGCCTAAGGTAAAGCTTGAGATTGTCGTCACCGATGATGTCGCTGAGCAGTGTGTCGATTCTATTATCGAAACCGCTCAAACAGGGAAAATCGGTGATGGTAAGATCTTCATTACTGATGTTGAACGTGTGGTTCGTATTCGTACTGGCGAAGAAGACGAAGACGCAATCTAGGGGCCTTATGGCTCCTTTCTTTTATTGGGCGTTTGGTACGCTAAAGCATCTACAGGTCTAGCTGCTAAGTAGAGGCTAATGAGGAGGAGAGTGTAGTTATTATGAAACAAAAGTACTTGGCTGTTTTCACTCTAATCCTTGCCTGTATAGGAACCCTCTCTGCTTATTCTATATTTAACATCCCGAGCCAGCCCAATGTCTCTACTATCAACTCCGAGCTCCAACCTCAGCTGAAATGCCTCACAGAATCGTCGACTTCACCGATTGATGAGAATGGACAATTAGATGTTTTGGTATGGAATATTTACAAGCAGAACCGTGATGATTGGTATGAAGAACTTGCTAAGCTATCTGAATCTCGTCAGTTGGTCTTGTTGCAAGAAGCCAGCATGACAGAATCATTAAAAGGTTGGGTTAGAGACAGTAACTGGCACGCAAATCAGGTTGAAGCATTTAAAGCGATGGGCGTCTCTGCGGGTGTTCTAACGGTTGCAACTGAACCCCCGTCAATAGCTTGTGCCTATACAGAACAGGAGCCTTGGTTGAGGTTACCTAAATCCGCATTATTCTCACTTTACTCGCTATCAACGGGTGAGGAACTTGCGGTTGTGAACATTCATGCGGTAAATTTTTCGTATGGGGTTGCTGAGTACCAGAAACAGTTATCTGCATTATCAACCGCTCTTTCCGAGCATAGCGGGCCAATAATATTCGCAGGGGACTTTAACAGTTGGAGCGATGAAAGGCTCGGAGAGATGCGAAAAGTCATGCTGCCATTGGAACTGAAAGCGGTTGACTTTGACCCTGACGAGAGAACCCAATTTCTGAATGGTTTAGCTCTTGATCATGTATTTTATCGAGGGATGACTGTTGATAAAGCAGAGGCACCAATGAGTAGTGCCTCTGACCACAATCCGTTAATCGTGAGCTTTTCTCTATAAACGCTTAACTGATGGCGGTATAGAGTGCCAAAATCACCAAGTATCCCACCCATGGCAAGGCCGATACCACAATAGCTTGCCCGCGTTCAAACTCAGTCCACGTCAATACAGCCGCGTATCCCAGAACAATATACCAAGGAAGAAGCAGTGGTACCGTGCTCGCAAATTGTGACCAGTCATGAGTTAACGGTAATTTAAGTAAACCATTAAGACTATTGAGATCGGCTGCATAAGTCATGACTTGACCGTGCTTAAGTAACACGCTGGCATAACTCGCAAAGTCACCAATAACTGCAGGGAACATGATGACTGAGCTTGCTGCAAACCAGCGCCAGAAACCTTGAGGTTGTCTGCTTGATTTGGTTGCAAGGTTAAACCACAGCGCCAAAATGAAGATGGTTGTCGTTCGACCGAGAATATCTGAAATGATTTCACTGGCCATCAAAGTATTGGCGTCCAGTAATTCAAGCTGCGCTGGATTCGTTTCGGCGAGTTGAACAGACAGTTCAGCGTAAAGCCAATCAAAGTTAACTATGTCAAAATAAGAGCCCCAAAATAGAAAGGGGCTGAGTATCAAGAACAAATACGGCTGCCACCCCCACACTGCGTGCTTATGAAGTGTGACGAACGCTGATGAAGGCGCTCTGAATATGTCGATGAGCATCACTAATGGATTACTAGACGGCATCATACGCTCACCTTCGTGACATCAACATACAACTTCAGTTTTTGACCTGGTTGCAAATACTTGCTTTTGTTCAGTTCATTCCATTTCACGATATCATTGCTTTGCACTTTGAACTTGCTTGCGATACCACTGATGGTGTCACCCGAGCGTACTTTATAGAAAACCGTTCGGATGATCGCGCCATCTGAATTGTTCTTCCAAATGACAAGCTTCTGGCCGATGCGTAGCGTATCTCTCGGTCCCATACCATTCCACTTAGCAAGTGACTGATGAGACACTTTATTTGCCCTTGCAATTGTCCATAGGCTATCGCCACTTTGAACCGTATGAGTCAGTTGATACTGGCCTCGAGATCGAGACTGAGTTTGCGCCAGTCTATTGGCTGAGCTTAGCGCGTAGGCTTTCTCATCTTGTGTCGAGGTTGGAATCATTAAGTGCTGACCAACACGAATGCTGTGGCTGGATAGGCCATTCGCCGTTTGAATCACTCGTGTCGTGGTGTTGTATTTATTCGCCAGTACGCTGAGTGAATCGCCGGATTGGACTTTATAGCGAACCAGTCGCATCCCTTTACCTTGATTCTCTTCAACCTTTTGAGTAAAGGTTTCCACCGAATCGATAGGGAGAAGCATCTGTTGATGTTCATCTGGTGCGGTTGCCCACTGGTTATAGGCAGGATTCAAACTTTGAAGCTCTTTAACGGTGATATTTGCGTAGTTAGCGGCGATAGCGAGATCTAACTGTTCTTTAGGATCAACTAATTCTAATACCTGTTTGTTGGCGATTGCGGGAATTTCAATGCCGTAGTGCTCTTGGTTTGCAATGATGTCGGCCAAAGCGAGCAGTTTTGGTACGTAACCACTGGTTTCTTTAGGAAGATCCAGAGAGAAAAAGTCCGTTGGTTTTCCTAGATTTCGATTTTTTCTAATAGCGCTGTTAACACGACCACCACCGCTGTTGTAGGCCGCAATCGCGTGATTCCAATTACCGTCAAAGCGAGCGTTTAATCTGGATAGGTACGTTAAGGCGGCATCTGTTGCTGCCACCACATCACGGCGGCCATCGTACCAAAAGTTCTGCTCTAGACCGTAGTACTCACCAGTTGCAGGAACAAATTGCCACAAACCAGCAGCGCTGCCATGTGAATAAGCGAAGGCATCAAAAGAGCTTTCTACAATTGGAAGCAGCGCGAGTTCTAGAGGGAGTTCTCGCTTTTCAATTTCTTCAACAATGAGATAAAGAAAAGGTTCAGCCCTTTTTGACACCGTTTTCAGGTGATTTGGATGCTTGAGATACCAAGTACGGTAGTAATCAACCGTCTTATCATCGGGTATCTCCATGTGAAGCTGCATGCCGATACGTTGCCAGACATCCTGCTGAGTTTGTGGTGTTATCTCAGGAGTAACGTCAACGGCTGTTAGTTGCTCAGAGTAGGTGGTGTTATTTTCAGCATCTGAGAGTGGTGACGTTGACGAGCTTTCCGTTGTTTGAGGTGCATTTGACTCATCAACAGTAGCGGTTGATTCTGGTGGCTGGGTTGTTTGGCATCCTGCTAGCAATAGTGCTAAAACCCAGCTGTATTTTACTTGCATGTAACAGCCCTTTTTCAAAACAGCTGCTGATAATACTGGTCTGCCCCCACAAGTGACAAGTTAGAATGTGTTAAAATTCGTTCTTCCACTCACGTAAAGCGGAAAATACCGAGAGTGGATCAATGTTTTGAGTGCGATTCTGTATTGATTTGACCACCTTTGCCTCTTCACATCGAAGAAAAGGGTTGATGAGCATCTCTTGCTTAAGTGTGCTTGGCAAGGTTGATTGGTTTTGAGCGCGCATCCGATTGACCTCATCTCGATACTTCTGCAGATGTTCATTCTCTGGTTCAACCGCTAAGGCAAATGCAACATTGGCTGCGGTATATTCATGCGCACAGCACACTTTAGTTTCTTTCGGTAAGGCCTTTAAAGTGGATAACGCTTTATACATTTGTTCGTAGGTGCCTTCTGTGACTCGGCCGCATCCCGCTGAAAAAAGGGTATCGCCACAAAATAGATATCCACCGCCAATATAGCCAATATGTCCGAGTGTATGACCTGCAAGATCTAGCACCGTATAGGACTCTTCAAATAGCTTGATCGTTTCCCCGCCCTTGACGGTATGCGTTACTGTTGGGATGGGCTCTTTTACTGGGCCAATGACGTCTATGGTTGGAAATTGGCGAACAAGCTCTGGGATGCCACCAATATGGTCATGATGGTGGTGAGTAATGAGTATGGCTTCAAGGGTTAATCTGTTTTCTTCTAGATAGTTTAGAACGGGCTTTGCATCACCAGGATCAACCACAGCACAACGACCGTCGCTATTTTCTATCACCCAGATGTAATTGTCGTTAAATGCAGGTATGCTTTTGATATGTAACATTGTGAGTTCCCGTTTTTCGGTAGAAGCCAGTCAATCATGAATCCAGCACGCAATGAAAAAAAGCTTCAAAAACCACACTCTTGGACACAGTTAAAGAATGGTGAGTGGGTAAAAGGTGCTATTCAAACACGCCTTGACGAATGGTGTCCAAAGTTATTTGGCTATCATATGCTTAAACTTGGCGGCTTAAGTTGTGAACTTGCGAGCCAACACTGCAATATTCAACACCAAGTCAATTTGGATATTAAAAACCCACTTCATAACGTGATTGCTGACGGTTACGATCTTCCTTTTCTAGAGAAAAGTTTTGATGCTGTAGTTATGGCTCACCAATTGGATTACTGCAATGATCCTCATCGAATGTTGAGAGAAGTTGACAGGGCTATGATCGATGATGGCTACCTAATCATTACCGGCTTTAATCCAATTAGCTTTACGGGTCTATCGAGCTTGTTTCCTTGGCGAAAAAACAACTTACCTTGGAGCGGTCGAATGTTTACGCCGCATCGAGTCAAGGACTGGCTAGGGCTGCTGAACTATCAAATCATTGAAAGTGACACCTTTGCATTATTTCCAATACAGAGGTATCAAACGGTTTGGACCTGGTGTGAGAACAGTCTCGGAGATTGGATTAGCCCGATGGGTAGCCTTTACTTCATTGTGGCGAGAAAACGAACCTATCCATTGAAACCGATAAAACCACATTGGCGGCTAAAACGTCGTTTGTCACCTGTTAGTGTGAATTATCGTGTTAATCGAGTGGCTAGCAAAGAGTAATCGGGCGCTTACTGACTAGGCTTCATACCCTGTGTCTTCGTCGGTTGGGTTTTCTGCAGCCGTTCTTGCGAGTTCATCACACATTTCGTTCTCACGATGGCCGGCATGACCTTTCACCCAGCGCCAATCGACCGTGTGGCGAGCTGTTTCTTTGTCCAGCGCTTGCCAAAGGTCAGCGTTTTTAACCGGTTTTTTCGCAGACGTTTGCCAACCACGCTTTTTCCAGTTATGGATCCACTGGGTGATTCCTTGTCTAACATATTGGCTGTCGGTTGTGAGAACGACATTGCATGACTCTTTAAGTGTTTGCAAAGCAACAACCGCCGCTAGCATTTCCATTCGGTTGTTGGTGGTGAGCGTATAACCTTTTGCTAAGGTTTTTTCCGTGTTTTTATAGCGCAGCACTATGCCATAGCCACCGGGGCCAGGGTTGCCTAAACAAGAGCCATCAGTGAAAATTTCAACTTGTTTCGTCATGATTTGATACTATTGGGTTAAGCGTATTATTCACATAGTCTGACACACAACTAAATATGAATACCAGTAACAATTTAGAGCAGAAACGTATCATCGTTCTCGATACCGAAACGACGGGTATGAACAGGGAAGGTGGGCCGACTTATCAAGGGCACCGTATTATTGAAATTGGTGCGGTTGAGATCATCGATAGGAAATTAACCGGTCGACATTTCCATGTATACATTAAACCCGATCGTGAAATTCAGCCTGATGCGATAGAAGTTCACGGTATCACTGATGAGTTTCTAAAAGATAAGCCTGTTTATAGCGAAGTACACCAAGAGTTTGTTGATTTCATCAAAGGCGCGGAACTTGTCGCACATAATGCGCCCTTTGATGTGGGCTTTATGGACCATGAGTTCCGTATGTTTGGCGATACTAAGGAAACCACGGATTACTGCGACGTAACCGATACCTTAGCCATGGCGAAACGCATGCCAAACATGCCGGCTAGGAAAAACCTCGACTCATTAGCAAAGCATTATACGATTGATACTTCGGCGCGTATTCTTCACGGCGCATTGCTCGATGCCGAGATATTGGCCGATGTCTATTTAGCCATGACAGGCGGGCAAACATCGTTGCAATTCAGTTCAGAAGCGGGTGGAATCAGTGGTGTTGCCATAAAACGTTTTGCTGAAGGGCGAAAAGCGTTAAAGGTTTTAATGGCAACGGCCGATGAAATAGAAGCCCATCAAGAAAGGCTTGATATTGTAGAGGAAAGTGGCAGTTGTCTATGGAGACAATAACCTACTTTTAAAACAGGAGAGAAGATGTTGAGGATACTAATTGCATTCGTGAGCTTGCTCATGTGTGTCAGTCACAGCTTAGCGAGCGAGGAATCCTCAATGTCATTGCTTGATAATCGGTTTCGAGTCGATCCGACCATCAAGCAAATTACCTTTGTTATTTACCGCGAACAGTCTTCACAGCCTGTTGTACTCGTTAGGCCTGACGGTCGGAAATACTACGCTTGGCGAAGCCCTGATAATGTAAAGTGGTATCAGGAATCCGCAATGGACATCATATCCGTTGAGAACCCTATGCCAGGCCCTTGGCAGGCAGTAGGCAAAGTCACGCCAAAGAATCAAATCCTTCTTATTTCCCATCTGAAACTGGATAGTGATCGCTTCCCAACTCGACTTTACCAAGGCGAAGAGATCAAATTCACAGCCAAGTTAACCTCTGATGGCGAGCCCTTAGTCCTTCGTGACTTTCTCGACCGAGTTAACCTCAAGATCACCTTCACAAAATTTGTAGAGAATGAAGAGGATCTGATTAAAGAGGCGAAGCCGGTGCCTGAGGTTATGGGTATTTTTTCTGATGACGGGACTGGGCTTGATGAAGTTGCTGGTGATGGCGTCTTTACGGTTGCTTTGCCTATTTCGACGCAGCCGGGAAAGTATCGAGTTAGGATCACGTCAGGAAATGGCATATTCTTGCGAGCACAGGAGCAAGAGGTCTTAGTTTACCCGCCACCTATACAGCATACCTTTATTCAGTCTCGCGAGCCTGATGTTGCACACCAAATTGTGCTTTCTGGTGAGCAAGGGATGATAAAGCCGGGAAGTTTAGCGACTCAGATTGATCACTGGAACACGCAGGATGAAATGATATCGGTTTCTGCGAGCGCAGTAGAAGAGCAGCAGAAGTTAGACGTTTCTATTCCGAGCAGTGAAGAGGTGGGTAACTATCGATGGGATGGTAAAGTCTATGCCAGTGATATGGCAACTGGTCGTCCACTAACCTTTACCTTGAGTGATCAAACATACAGTGTTCTTGAAGCTGTGGACTTTGAACAAACACGATTGATTCAGGAAGAGCAACAGCGTAAACAGCAAGAAATGATGGAGGAGCTGCGGATTAAAGAGGCCAAAGAAGCGGCCAGAATGCGTAGTTTTATCATTATTGGTGTCGGCAACGTCTTAGCTATTATATTGGGTTTGGGTGTTTGGTTTGTTAGACGCAAGCTTAAAGCCTCAAAGGTCGCCATGCCTGAAATGCAGTTAGATATGCCGAAGAAATAGAGGCGATTGAAAAGGGATAACTATCGAGTGTGAGTGGATGGTGAAGGCCAGAAACGAGCGAATAGATAGACGTATAGCCTTAAAAGTGAAACTTGCTCTATAGAGCTAGAGAGAAAAGAAAGGCGGCAAACCCATTATTCGGTTTGCCGCCTTTTTGTTTAGAGTCGTTGTATCTGTTTACCCCAATTCTATGCGACGCTTTCCATGCTTGGGTATGGTGACTTTACCGCTGCAAGTTCTTCAGGAGCGAAATCATCAACGTTAATCACATAGAGACGTTCTTTTTCGGCATTGATCAGCAGTTTCGCTTCGCTCTCGGAGATTAGCTTGTTTTCTAAGCCAAGTTCCGCGACCTTATCAAGGGCAACGAAAGCACGACGCTGAGACAGGCCTTTGCAGACTTTGTCAAACACAAGCTCGGCTTCAAGAATAACCTCGAGTGCTTTCTCAATACGACCAACCGGGTTAAATGGTGTGTCTTCAAGGTACTGGTTACGACCAATTCTAGAACGAGTCGCGCTTGGTGTTTGGATGATCTTCGCTACCTTGCTATCTAGCTTGTCACTTGGCGCACGTCTTACACGTCCGAAAGGCATGATCAGAACTCGCAGTGCGGAAGCAACAATGCGATTAGGGAAGTTTGCTAGGAACTCATCAATCGCGACTTCTGTCTGCTGTAAGCTGTCTTGAAGCCCCCAATCAACCATGGCTTTATCTTCAAGAGGACGGCCATCTTCATCAAAACGTTTTAGCGTTGCTGAGCTCAAGTAAAGTTGACTCAAAATATCCCCTAAACGAGCGGACATACGTTCTTTTCGCTTGAGTGAGCCACCTAGTATCACCATTGAAATATCTGACAATAGAGCCATATTCGCACTGTAGCGGTTCAGCTGTTGGTAGTAGCGTTTAGTAAAATCTTTGGTCGGCGCTTGAGAGCCTAATCCGTCGCTCAAACCAAACCAAATGCTTCTGACTAGGTTACTCATCGTAAATGTAACATGACCGGCTAGCGCCTTATCAAAGTCATCTAACGCATTGGCTTTGTCAGAGTGAGCAGCGTTCATTTCGTCAAGTACATAAGGGTGACAGCGAATCGCACCTTGGCCGTAAATAATCAAAGAACGTGTCAGAATGTTTGCACCTTCAACTGTAATAGCGATCGGTGAGCCTTGGTAACCGCGAGCAAGGAAGTTTGATGGGCCTAAGCAGATTCCTTTACCGCCAACAATATCCATTGCGTCAATAACACTGCGTTGTCCACGATGGGTACAGTGGTATTTAACGATCGCTGAAATAACGGATGGTTTTTGACCCAGGTCGATTCCCGCTACCGTCAGGCTGCTGGCTGAATCCATCACATAGGCATTACCCGCTAAGCGAGCTAAAGGCTCTTCAACCCCTTCCATCTGGCCAATTGGCTGTTTGAACTGACGACGAATTCGAGAGTATGCACCAGTTGCCATTGCCGCCGACTTGATACCGCCCGTCGAGTTAGACGGCAGGGTAATACCACGACCTACTGACAGGCACTCAACCAACATTCTCCAACCTTGGCCAGCCATTTTCTCGCCACCAATGATGAAATCGATAGGAACGAAAATGTCATCACCTTGAGTTGGGCCGTTTTGGAATGGCACATTGAGAGGGAAGTGGCGATTCCCAATCTCGACACCTTTAAGATCGGTTGGGATCAAAGCACAAGTAATGCCTAACTCTGGTTTGTCACCCAGTAATCCATCAGGGTCACGCAGTTTAAACGCGAGACCAAGAACGGTTGCCACTGGTGCCAGTGTTATATAACGCTTGTTCCAAGTGAGTCGCATGCCAAGTACTTGCTTGCCTTTCCACTTACCTTTACAAACAATACCGTAATCAGGAATTGAACCTGCATCAGAGCCAGCTTCAGGGCTTGTTAGGGCAAAACAAGGGATCTCAAGTCCAGTGGCTAGGCGTGGAAGGTAATGGTCTTTTTGCTCTTCTGTTCCGTAGTGTTGCAGTAATTCACCAGGGCCTAATGAGTTAGGTACGCCTACCGTTGATGAAAGTACACTGGAAACGCCTGTCAGCTTTTGTAGAACCAAAGATTGAGCGTAGGCTGAAAATTCCAATCCACCGTATTTTTTCTTAATGATCATGGCAAAGAATTTATGATCTTTAAGGTACTGCCAAACTTCGGGTGGAAGGTCTGCTAATTCATGTGTCACATGATAATCGTTAACCATGGCACACACTTCGTTGACTGGGCCATCAAGAAAGTCTTGCTCTTCTTTCGATAGCTTAGGGGCAGCGATGTTATGGAGTTCTTGCCAGTTTGGCTTTCCCTTAAACAGTTCTGCTTCCCACCATACAGTACCAGCATCCAATGCCTCTTTTTCAGTCTGTGACATCGCAGGGAGCACTTTCTTAAACAGCTGTAAGGCCGTTTTACTGATCAAAGATTGTCTAACGGAAGGCACTGCAAAAACTGCGATAGCAGCAATGTAGAGTGCCCAACTTAATAGACCCGCACTGCCCCAAACGGATAGAGCAAACATAGTGACAGTGAGCGCCGATAACGATAGCAGTAATGAGCTTCTGTGGTACAGGCAGAGAGAGACTATTGCCACGAAACTGAGTATAGAGAGCAAGATTTCCATGTTGTTTTCCTTATCTAGCACGAATACCGCGCTGTAATCTTGTAAGAGGTCTAACCAGTTAAGTGTAATCAAAATATTAACGAAATGTAAAATACCAATGTGATTAAAAAGTGATCCAAGTAGAGTTAAAGTTCTAATTATGAGCAGTAGGCAGCGATTTACATTCAGTAAAAACGCTCGGAAGTGGAATTCTTAGGGTGTAGCTATCGACACTAGAGATTGTTTCAGTAAACTCAGGGATAGATAAAATTTGTAACCGTGCTTACATTTACTCCAATATTAAAATGAGAATATAGCCATGTATCAGGATCTAATTAAAAACGAATTAACAGAAGCTGCCGAAGTATTGAATGCGTTTTTAAGTGATGAAAATAACTTAGCTCAGATTGAAGCTGCAGCGAAGTTAATTGCCGACTCATTTAAACAGGGTGGCAAAGTGCTCTCTTGTGGCAATGGTGGTTCGCATTGTGATGCAATGCACTTCGCGGAAGAGCTAACCGGCCGTTACCGTGAGAATCGCCCTGGTTATCCTGGTATTGCGATATCAGATCCAAGCCATATCTCATGCGTAAGTAATGATTTTGGCTATGAATCGGTATTTTCGCGTTATGTGGAAGCGGTTGGCGCATCGGGTGATGTGCTGTTTGGCCTTTCGACATCGGGCAATTCGGGTAATATCTTGAAGGCGATCGATGCGGCGAAGGCGAAAGGAATGAAGACCATTGCATTGACGGGTAAAGACGGCGGGAAAATGGCCGGACTTGCGGATATCGAGATTCGTGTCCCACACTTTGGTTATGCTGACAGAATCCAAGAGATTCATATTAAGATTATCCATATTGTGATTCAGCTGATTGAAAAAGAAATGGCATAACGACGCCAATTTTAGAAGAAAAGGATTTAATGAAACATGTGTGAATTGCTCGGAATGAGCGCCAATGTGCCAACAGATATATGCTTCAGTTTCACAGGGTTGATACAAAGAGGCGGCAATACCGGCCCACACCGTGATGGCTGGGGAATCACTTTTTATGAAGGGAAAGGCTTTCGAACGTTTAAAGATCCAAAGCCAAGCTGTGACTCTAAGATCGCAGAGTTAGTACAAAGCTACCCAATTAAGAGCCGAGCGGTTGTTAGCCACATTAGGCAAGCAAACCGAGGTTCTGTGAACCTTGAAAATACTCATCCATTTACACGAGAATTATGGGGCCGTTACTGGACATTTGCGCATAATGGCCAATTGTCTGATTACGATGATCTCATTTCGGGTCGATTCAGGCCTGTGGGTGAAACGGACAGCGAACTGACATTTTGCTGGATTTTAAAGCAACTGGAAGAACGTTACCCAGAACCACCTCAAGATATGGTGGGTGCACTTCAATACATAGCCGAATGCTGTAACAAGCTGAAAGATAAGGGCGTATTTAATATGCTTTTGTCTGATGGTGAGTATGTGATGACGTACTGCACGAACCATTTGTATTGGATTACACGTCGTGCACCTTTCGGTAAAGCGAGCTTGATTGACGAAGATGTGACGATTAATTTTCAGGAAGAGACCACACCTAACGATGTCGTGACCGTGGTTGCGACTCAGCCGCTCACGGATAATGAAGTATGGCATCGAATGAAGCCTAGTGAGTACGCGGTTTTCCATTTTGGCGAACTGATTGATGGAAATGCACATCGATTAGAAGATGTTGCTTTTGCAGAGGCGAAGCCTAAGTCTCAGGCACCCACTCAGCCATTGTAATGATGGTTTCATGCGTAAATAAAAAGGGTTGATGTTTGCACATCAACCCTTTTCCATTTTTACTGTACTAACGCTGTGGTGACTATTCTGCGTAGCCGTGGATGCCAAGTTTATTGCCATCTAGGAACGCTTTCCCATTTTCCATCTTCAGTCGACCGTCTACAAACCATTGTGCGACAAGCGGATAGATCTTGTGCTCTTGAGTTTGAACGCGATCTGTCAGCACTTCGACATTATCTTCGTCGAAAATTGGCACTTTTGCCTGCAGAATCACTGGGCCACCGTCAAGTTGCTCAGTGACAAAATGAACGCTTGTACCGTGCTCTTCATCACCCGCGTGAATTGCGCGTTGATAAGTGTTGAGCCCTGGGTACTTAGGCAACAAAGAAGGGTGGATATTGATCATACGCCCTAGGAAGTGGCGAACAAACTCACCACTTAGAATACGCATGTAGCCAGCCAGTATAATAAGATCAGGTTGATACTCATCCATCTGACGCATCAATTCCCTGTCAAATGCGTCGCGAGTATCAAAGGCTTTAGGATCGATAAAGACACCTGCAGCCCCTGCCTTTTCTGCTCGTTTAAGAGCATAAGCATCTGCTTTGTTTGAAAAAACAGCCGTTACCTTGCCACTATCAATACTGGTTTCACACGCATCGATAATCGCTTGCAAGTTCGAACCATTCCCTGAAACTAAAACAACAATGCTTTTCATATTTACTTAATCTCTACCTGTTCTTCGCCAGCTTCTGCTTGAGCGATTTCACCAATAACCCAAGCGTTTTCATCTTCTTGTTGAAGAAGTTTTACCGCCGCTTCAGCTTGGTCTTTAGGTAGCGCAACAACAAGGCCAACACCACAGTTAAATGTGCGGTACATTTCGTGCGTTGTTACGTTGCCTTTTTCTTGTAGCCAGTTGAAGATGGCAGGCCATTCCCAGCTTGAACCATCAACCACTGCTTTCGTACCTTCTGGAAGTACGCGTGGGATGTTTTCCCAGAAACCACCACCTGTGATGTGAGAGATGGCATGAATGTCATGCTCTGCTATCATCTTAAGTGCTGATTTAATGTAAATTTTCGTTGGTTCTAAAAGGTGCTCACCAATTGTGCGACCTTCTAGTTGCTCGTTCTTATCTGCGCCAGATACTTCTAGAATCTTACGGATAAGAGAGTAACCATTAGAGTGTGGACCACTAGAGCCAACAGCGATTAATGCATCACCGGCCGCTACTTTTGTTCCGTCAATGATCTCTTCTTTTTCGACAACACCGACACAGAAGCCAGCAACGTCGTAGTCTTCGCCTTCATACATACCAGGCATTTCAGCCGTTTCACCACCAATGAGTGAACAACCAGCTTGAACACAACCTTCAGCAATACCCGTAACAACGTCAGCCGCTGTATCAACGTCTAGCTTGCCCGTTGCGTAGTAGTCTAGGAAGAATAGTGGCTCACCACCTTGAACAATCAGGTCGTTCACACACATCGCAACAAGGTCGATACCGATGGTGTCGTGCTTGTTCATATCCAGAGCAAGACGAAGTTTTGTACCTACGCCGTCAGTCCCTGATACTAAAACAGGTTGTTTGTAGTTCGTTGGTAGCTCACATAGAGCACCGAACCCACCAATGCCACCCATAACTTCAGGGCGACGAGTGCGTTTTACTGCACCTTTAATTCGGTCAACAAGCGCGTTACCTGCATCAATGTCAACACCAGCGTCTTTGTAGCTAAGAGAAGAGTTATTACCGCTCACAGGGAAGTCCTCGGGTTTAAGTTGGATATGAAAACGGCGCTATTCTACCAGTGCTTAATCATAAAGAGCAAACGTTTGCGTAGGTTTTTTTATTGATCTACTGCACCTGAATTCCATTTCGTTATCGTGTATAATCTGGCGGTTTATTTAAAAGTATCTAAATTGTCGGAGATGAAAATGAAAGTGGTTGAAGTTAAACACCCTCTTGTAAGACACAAAATTGGTTTAATGCGAGAAGGTGACATCAGCACGAAACGTTTTCGTGAGTTAGCAACGGAAGTAGGTAGCTTGCTTACTTATGAAGCCACTGCTGATTTTGAAACAGAAACAGTCAGTATCGAAGGTTGGAACGGTTCTGTAGAAGTTGAGCAGCTAAAAGGTAAAAAAGTAACGGTTGTTCCAATTTTGCGTGCTGGCCTAGGCATGATGGATGGCGTACTTGAGCATATGCCAAGTGCTCGTATCAGCGTTGTCGGTATCTATCGCGATGAAGAAACGCTAGAACCTGTCCCTTACTTCAACAAACTTGCTTCAAACATTGATGAGCGTATTGCTCTGGTTGTTGACCCAATGCTCGCGACTGGCGGATCAATGATTGCAACGATTGACCTTCTTAAAGAGAAAGGCTGCAGTCAATTCAAAGTATTGGTTTTAGTGGCTGCTCCAGAAGGCATTGAAGCGCTTAAGAAAGCACACCCTGATGTAGAGCTTTACACTGCTGCTATTGATGAGAAGCTTAACGATAAAGGTTATATCGTTCCTGGTCTTGGGGATGCGGGTGATAAGATTTTTGGTACAAAGTAGACGTTAAGTCTTTGTTTAATAATAAAAATTGATACCAAAACGACAAAGGGAGCGGATGCTCCCTTTTTTATTATCTGCAATGTCGCTTGAAGAGGATGAATTACTTATTCAGGCTTAACGTACCCGGCTTACGTCTTTTCGGTGCGCCATTTGAGGCTTGGTTCGAGTGATCTTGATTGCCCTGATCAGGTCGAACGGGCGCTTTGCCATGATAGCTTTTCTTATTTTTGCTTTCGTTAGAGCCGCGCTTGGCATTCGGCCCACGACGAAACTCATCTGCATTGTTGCCTTTGAACGTGCGCGTTTTTTGGTTACGTCTTGCCGTGCTTGTTTGGTTCTCTTCTCGGCTATCAAAGAGTTTTGCATCGGTGGCTCGGCGTATGCGAACACCTTTAGCATCGTTCTTAGACGCATCTTCCGTACCGCTTGAATCCTCACACATCGCATGAATTTCACTGACTTCCGCATCGCTAAGATAGCGCCACTTACCGTTTGGAATGTCATCGATTGAGATGTTCATAATACGAACACGGCGAAGTTTAAAGACTTCATAGCCTAACTCTTCACACATACGACGGATTTGGCGGTTAAGGCCCTGCGTCAAGACAATGCGAAAAGAGAACTTGGTTTCTTTGGTCACTTTACACGGTAGCGTCACGGTATCAAGAATGTGAACCCCTGCCGCCATGTGCGTTAAGAATTTCTCAGTGATCGGCTTATCGACACGAACCACATACTCTTTTTCGTGATTATTACCCGCACGCAAGATTTTGTTGACGATGTCGCCGTCATTGGTCAGGAAAATCAAACCGTCAGATGGTTTATCTAGACGTCCGATAGGAAATATACGCTTGTGATGGCCAATGAAGTCGACGATATTACCTGGAATATCACGCTCTGTGGTGCAAGTAATACCGGTTGGTTTGTTGAGAGCAATATAGATAGGCTTTTCTTTTGAACGAACTGGCTTGTCATCGATACAAACATCATCGCCATCAAGAACTTTTGTGCCCATTTCTGGTTTTCGGCCATTGATGGTGACTCGGCCTTGTTCGATCAGTCGGTCAGCCTCACGGCGAGAGCAAAAACCTGTTTCGCTGATGAACTTATTCAAGCGTTTCCCGTTGGTGGATGCTTGAGTTTGACTTGAAGATGGATCGTGGTGTGTAGACATTTGAATACCTCGTTACGTTTCACAACGGATTTGATGACAGTGAAGCAGGAAGCTGCTTATTATTTGGGCGGAGTGTAGCACTTACGCTTCGCTTATCCCATTCGTTTTTGATGGCGCTCTCGATTGTCGGCTTTTTTCTCGTCGCTTTTTCTGAGCATTAGATACATTGCACCTGTGCCGCCGTGAAATTGTTGAGCACTGTGCGCGCATTGAACGTCTCTAATCTGTGTCACCCAGTTAGCCAAATGGCTCTTCATTAAGGCGGGAGGGTTAGAGTGCGCGCCTTTACCGTGAACAATGAGAACGGTACGGATGTCGAGGCGCAAGCATTGCTTAAGAAATTTGATCACTTCTTCGCGTGCTTCTTTTAGCGATTTCTTATGAAGGTCCAGTTTGGCTTGAATCGGGTATTTTCCAAGCCTTAGCTTTTTGTAAACACCGTGCTGAATACCATCTTGCTTGTATTCAACCATGTCTTCAGGTTTCAGCATGGGCGCGTAGTCGATAGAAAGGTATTCTGGGTCGTCTTCGGTAAGCCACATGGCTGCTTGTTGTCTGGCTTCTTGTCCTGCCGAAATCTTATGTTCTTTTTTGAGTTCAGCGGTGTCGTGAGTGATGGGCTTTACATCTCCCATCATTTCTTGAAAAAGAGAAAAATCGTCATCTTGAGGCATAGTGATTTCCAATTAATCTAGGTACAGAGAAGATTAATTGGGATAGCGGAGGGTGTCTATAAAATTTTAAATGGCAAAAGCGGAGTGGATAGAATTCCGACTCCGCTTCACTGCAGTGTATGTTTCAAATTCGCTGTGTCTGGTTTGCTTTCATTTGCGAATAACCTACATGTGAGTTTGTGTAGGATCGAATGAAGCACTTTTCACGCTATTGAGGAGCTTCTGCTTTTAGTATCTTATATAAGAAGAAGCCACTAAAAAATACCATCAGGCCAATCGTGATAAAGATGACGATCATTGAAGATAAGCCGACTGCGTTTCCAAATAGAAGTTGAAGCCAAAAATCCATAATTAATTTCCTAGCGTGGATACATGGGTTCAATGTTACGCAGAGGTTAATTGCTCGTTACTGATCTAGATCAACACCTATAACGGCAATGAATACTTTAAATGGAGTGATGTGTTTTTCATCACATTATTACCGATTTGAATAGTTATTAATCGAACGATTGTTTAATTAGAAAATAAAGCGTCAAATGGCTTGCGTTAACCTAGATAATGAGTAATATACGCATCCGTTGACAGCGAATAGCTGATTAACATCTCGGTGAATAGCGCAGCTTGGTAGCGCATCTGGTTTGGGACCAGAGGGTCGGGGGTTCGAATCCCTCTTCACCGACCACATTAGAAAGGCCGTAGCAGAAATGCTACGGCCTTTTGCGTTTTCGGCGTTTCCAATATTAAGGGCATGCGAGATCGAAAATAGAATCGGCTTAATATGAAGCCAATCTATAAGGTGGTTTAAACCTCTGCAAATGTCTAACGAACTGCTTGGCTTTGTCTCTATATTCCACACAAGTTCATTTTTAGTAACCGACTTCTCTTATTCATCACCCTTGCCGCCCATTTGTGGGCAGAACTCTCCAATGAGTGCTTGTTAAATACAGCGCTGCAAAAACGTTAAAAACCACCGGATTAACGTTATTTAACGAGCACATTTTAGTGACCAATCTCCCAATTATTGTTTGGGTTATGATTCAGTATCGTTTTCGATATTTTTTTACTGTGATCTTGGACAAATCCTAATGTTCAGAGTGGGTGTTTTTCTGTGATAAATATCACCGGAAAAAAACGTCAATAGTAAATTGTTGAATTTGACGGTGAAGTTATGGTGTTGATTTTTATTGTTTTTATTTCCCTAAAATCAAATGAATTGTGAAGTGGATCATTTTGGTGATTTATTTATTTTACGGCTAGAAATAAGTTCTGATAATTTGACGGTAACTTTTAGGGAAAGCGATTTGATTTCCCATGTTTGATCCACTTTAGGGTAAGTAAGATGTTAAAACATTCTATTATTGCAGCGTCAGTACTAGCGACCTTATCAGGTTGTTCTTCTTTTCAAACGTCAGAGCAGAAGGTCGTTGATTCGCTTGCGAATAATCTTGATATTCAATATCACGTATTAACGAACCACGGTGCGGTGGATGGGTTAGCCTGTCAGGACTTAGGAGCGGAGTTTGCTTCATGTAATAAAGTCAACATGACCCTTCACAATGATGGAAAAGCAATCGATTCAAAAGATTGGGCGATTTATTTCCACAGTATCCGACTTGTACTTGATGTAGACAACGAGCAATTCAAAGTGACTCGAGTGACGGGCGATTTACACAAGCTTGAGCCAACTGAAAAATTCCAAGGCTTCGCGGCAGACGAAGAAGTGGTCATTCCAATGATTGGTGAGTTCTGGCAGCTATTTGAAACGGACTTTATGCCAGGAGCTTTTGTCACTGCGCCTAACAGTGAGCCAAAATTGATTGCATCGCTGAATACTGAAGACGTCGCTTCATTCGTTACAGGTCTTGAAGGCGAGAATGTTAAACGTACGCCAACAGACAACAATGTTATTGCCACTGCCATTTCTCGTTTTGAAAAAAATGCTGACGTTGCTGCTCAAGATGTATCAACAACACTATTGCCTTCTCCACTTCATGTAGAGGCGACAGGTGGCGAAGTCAATATTTCAAATGGTATTGCTTTGCCAGAAAGCAGCTTCGAAGCAGACCAATATGATGCCCTGAAAACACGCGCCGAAGTGTTGGGTTTAAATGTGAGTGGTGAGTTACCTGTTGATGTGACGGTAGTACCAGAGCACTTTCCGACAGAGCTTGCGGTAAAGGGTGCGTATGAGTTAGAGATCAATGACTCAGGTGTGTCGATCAAAGCGTTTGATAAAGCTGGCTCGTTCCACGCGATTCAGTCCGTCTTTGGTCTCATCGATAGCCAGAATATCCAAACGCTTCCTAAGTTAATCATCCAAGATGCCCCGCGTTTTGATTACCGTGGAATCATGGTTGACGTTGCGCGTAATTTCCATACAAAGGAAGCGATTTTTGCCACGCTTGACCAAATGGCGGCGTACAAAATGAATAAGCTTCACCTTCACCTAACGGATGACGAAGGATGGAGACTTGAAATCCCTGGTTTACCAGAACTCACGGACATTGGCGCGAAACGTTGTTTCGACTTAGATGAAAAAACGTGCCTGTTGCCTCAGCTAGGTTCAGGACCGACATCGGACAACTTTGGATCGGGTCACTTTACACGTACTGACTATATCGACATCTTAAAATACGCAAAAGCGCGTAACATTGAAGTCATTCCAGAGCTAGATATGCCGGCTCACGCAAGAGCTGCCGTAGTCTCAATGGAAGCGCGTTATGAACGTTTCATGAGCGAAGGTAACGAGCAAGCGGCGAACGAATATCGATTGATGGACCCGCAAGATACGTCAAACGTCACAACGGTGCAGTTTTACGACAAGAAAAGCTTCATTAACCCTTGCTTAGATTCGTCAACGCGCTTTGTTGATAAAGTGATCAGTGAAGTCGCTGCCATGCATGCGGAAGTTGGTACGCCACTCAGCACCTGGCACTTTGGTGGTGACGAAGCAAAGAACATCAAGTTAGGCGCAGGCTTCCAAGACATCAATGTGGAAGAAAAAATCGACTGGAAAGGTAATATCGATCTTAGTCAACAAGACAAACCATTTGCGAAATCCCCTCAGTGTCAGAATTTGATTGCTGAAGGCGTCGTTAGCGACTTTGGTCACTTACCGAGCCATTTTGCTGAAGAAGTGTCAAAAATTGTCGCGGAGAAAGGCATTCCAAATTTCCAAGCGTGGCAAGACGGATTGAAATACAGCGAGGGTGCCGATGTATTTGCGACTGAGAATACCCGTGTCAATTTCTGGGATCCACTGTATTGGGGAGGAAGCGCTTCCGTGTACGAGGAAGCCTTGAAAGGGTATGACGTTATTGTCTCTAACCCTGATTACCTCTACATGGACTTCCCATATGAAGTCGATGCCAAAGAGCGAGGGTACTACTGGGCAACCCGCGCAACGGATACGCGTAAGATGTTTGCTTTTGCACCTGAGAATATGCCGCAAAACGCTGAAACATCGTTAGATCGTGATGGCAATGGCTTCACTGGTAAAGGCGAAGTTGAAGCCAAACCATTCTATGGGTTATCTGCTCAGCTTTGGTCTGAAACAGTTCGAACAGATGAACAATACGAATACATGGTCTTTCCTCGAGTGCTTGCCGCCGCTGAGCGTGCATGGCACCGAGCTGAGTGGGAAAATGACTATAAAGTTGGCGTAGAATATTCGCAAAACACTCAGCTTGTGGATCAAGCAAATCTTCACGACGATTGGACACGTTTTGCGAACCTACTCGGTCAGAGAGAGCTGGCTAAGCTTGAAAAATCCGGGATTGATTATCGCTTACCGGTGCCTGGTGGTTTGGTGACCGATGGCGAGCTTGCAATGAACTCGTCATTCCCTGGCGTGGCGTTGGAATACTCATTCGATGAGGAAAACTGGATGACCTACTCAGATGAGAAACGTCCGAGTGTTGAAGGCACAGTGTTTATTCGTTCGGTATCCGCATCGGGTGAGCGCTCTAGCCGAGTGACCAGTGTGCAATAAACGTATATGAGCGTTTAACGATAAAGCCTCCCGAAGTTGGGAGGCTTTATTTCTTCTGCCGCGGGTTGGCTTTATCGTCTGTGTAAGTGTGAAGTTGACGCTAGTTGAAGTAGATATGAGTAAACGTCGAAATTAGATGAAACCGATGTTAGTAAAAGTCACAGTTTACGGAACGACTTTTGGAAAGCTTCTCAACTGAAAACCCTTGATCTTTTAGTTCATCTATAAGGCTGTTGTTGCCTACAAGGTGCAATGTGCCCACCACGACTAAGTATTGTCCGGATGTGTCGGTTAGAAATTCTTGACTATTGAGTTTCGTCGCCCAGTCACTATTTCGGTCGGTGATGAAGAGTTTTGAAAAGTCTTCTGAGAATTCACTCGCTTCAGCAAACTCATTGAGCTTGTCTATATCACCAGCAATCCAGCTTTCAGTTAAGCAAGATGTCATCTTTTCTGTTTGATGGTATTCCTTTATCGCAGCGAGTAATAAGTCTTCTCCATCGTTGGGTAAATTGGCAATTAAGTCGATCTGAAATTGCATCGTTTCCAACGGAATAATGTCTATTTCTTTAAAGTACGCGTCGTACAACAGTATATGGTCAACGCCTTGGCTCGCTTGATAACCCAGTTGGTCTAGCTTTCCAACCTGAATTGCCAAAGCCGCCGTCCAGGGTGGAAGGGCGTCTAAGGTCGCTAGGCTGATATTCAGCTCTTTTTCTATATTCCGAAGTTGGTTGAGTTGAATGTCATTGAGAACATCCTGGACGGAATAATCTGACTGAGGGTATTGGATATCGTGCGTTTTTCGCGTATCCGCTTCAAGAATAAGCCCGTCACTGCTTTCTAAAAAGTCAGTTATGCGCTTAGGAAGTGGGTACATGTTTTCATTCCCCACATGGACAGACCCTAAAATCATCAACTGTTTATCTCCCTTTGTTGCTAGCCAATGTAACGGTTCGCTCAGGGCTAACGGACTATAGATGATGAAGAGAAAAAGAAATTGAAGAAATCGCATGATTATACCGAGTCAGAGATAGAGGAGCTCTAAAGAATAGCGGTGCTCGAACTGGATGCCAAGCAATGCAGCAAAACGAGGGCCGTGTTAACTGGCTTGTGCGACAAAGTCAACTGAAACCACGATTCAGACCCATGCATTGATCGAGTAAATGTGTGATTAAGATCCAATGCCTACCCTCAATTATTATTATTAAACAAAAATAAGCTAAAAGCGGTGTGATTTAGACCTTGTTTTGTGGTCTTTGAATTACCTTTAAGTCGATCTAAATCACTTTGTGTTTTTCCTTGTTGTATTGCTGCTCCGTTAACTCGTTGATTCTCTGATATTAATTATTTCTGCGTATTAAGAAGGTGATCAAGATCACTGTGTTGATGTGTTTATTTTTACTTCCGAATTAAATATTGCAATTATCCACCCCAAGCTAGGAAGGCATCCAAATAATTACGGCTAGTGGTAAGTGAAATACCGAGATAGTCGTACAAAATATTAAGGCAGTTAAACATGAAAAAAATTATCGCTCTAAGCGCACTTTCTCTTGCTTTCGCTTCAAGCGCATTCGCTGGTTCTTCTTACGTTACAGGTAATGTGCAATTCCACAGCGAAAACAAAAACCCTAATGCGACGTCGACTCTAGAAGCTGGCCACACTTTCGAAACAGGTACAACGCTACTGACTGAGTTTGATGGTATCTCTCTAGGCAGCTACGAAGGTGAGTTTAACGAAGGTGCTGGTACAACGCCTTACATTACTTTGGGTGTAGAGCAAAGCTATTCATTCAATGATAATCTTTGGGTTGCTGTTGGTTACCACCACCTACTGAACAACGGTGAAACTGTTCAAAACCGTCCTTTAGTTAAGATTGGCTACAACTTCGATAACGGTATTGCAATCAGCAATCGTACTCGTTACCACAACATCAAAGACAGCGACAACGATCAACTTCGTTTTGACAACCGTATCGGTTACACACTAGAAGACGCTCCAGTAGCGCTAGCGTACAACAACGTATACGTATCTGTTGATAACAGCGATAACACGATGGATCACGAGTTCCGCGCTACATGGACTCGCACTGGCGTTCAACCATACTTCGAGCTACGTAGCCAAGGTCACGGTGCTAAGAACGAAGATGGTTCAGATAAGAAAGAAAACACAGCATTCGTATTCGGTGCTTCTTACGGCTTCTAATCAAGCCTGAGTTTAGTTTGTCCAAACTAAAGTTCAAACAAGAGAGCCTAGCAATGTGCTAGGCTCTTTTTTTAATCTGCTTTTCTGTCTATGATATCCGTTGGTTACTTTCCTTCGTAGTGACGGTATTCGAAGACCTGCCCTTTCTCATTGAACGCATAGACCGAGTATTCATCGCGTTCCTCTCCGTACACCATTCCTGGTGAGCCCAGTGGCATTCCTGGTACTGCAAGCCCTTTGGCATTTTTAGGTGGGTTTTCTAAAAACGCGGTAATGTCCTCCGCAGGAATATGTCCTTCAAAAACGTACCCGTCTATTTCGGCCGTATGGCAAGATGCGAGTTCAGGCGTAATACCAAACCTTTCCTTTATTGGATTCATATTCTTATGGAGTTCTTCTTTAACGGTATAGCCTGCTTCAATCATGTGTTTTGTCCAATCTCCACAGCATCCACAATAAGGGGACTTATGGTTTATGACATCTGCTGCAAGTACATTTGCAGAGAAGCTTGAGGCTAGAACAATAGCCAGAGTGTTTAGTTTCATGATGACCTCTACTGGTTGAGTTTGGATTTAAAAAGTCGTAAGCGATTTGCATTGCTAACAACTGTGATAGAAGACAGCGCCATAGCTGCGCCGGCAACAACTGGACTTAATAGAAAGCCAAAAACGGGGAATAAGACTCCCGCCGCAATTGGAATTCCGAGAGAATTATAGATAAATGCTCCAAATAGGTTTTGTTTGATGTTGGTCACCGTTGCTTTGGATAAATCGATGGCATTGATTACCGCTAACGGGGACGAATTCAATAATGTCATTTGGGCACTTTCGATGGCCACATCACTGCCACTGCCCATGGCAATCCCAAGCTCAGCTTGAGCTAAAGCCGGTGCGTCATTGACACCGTCGCCAACCATGGCAACGGTAGCGCCATTTTTTTGAAGTTCGATGATGTGCTGAGCTTTCTCATCGGGGAGGACTTGAGCAATGACCTTATCTATATCCAGTTCTTCGGCGATAGCGTGAGCCACGGATTCATTATCACCGGTGAGCATCACGGTAGTGATATCTCGTCTTTTAAGTTCGGCAATGGCCGATTTTGCGCTTGGCTTGATGGTGTCGGAAAGGGCAATGATACCAATCAATGTGTTATCTAACGTTATTGCAATCGGTGTCCAAGCGTTTTGATGACACTGTTCTATAGCGCTATTTGCGTTATGTTTTGCTATGTCTAGAAATTTAAGATGAGCGAGAGATGAGACCATGAGTGTGTGTCCATCACATTGAAGTTCAACGCCTTTCCCTTTTAGGTTTATAAAACCATCGGTTTGCAGTGCAATGATGCTCTTTTCTTGAGCAAACAAACAAATTGATTTGGCCAGTGGGTGCTCTGAATGCAGTTCTGCACTGTAAGCGTATTGAAGGAGCTTTTCTTCCTCTATTCCAAAGGAAAACACGTGCTGAACCTGAGGTTTGCCTTGAGTGAGCGTGCCTGTTTTATCAAATACGACAGTCGTAATGTTACTCGCGGTTTGGAGTGCATCCGCATCTTTAATAAGAATACCCATTTCGGCAGCTTTACCGACGCCGACGGTAATGGAAAGAGGGGTGGCTAAGCCAAGCGCACACGGACAAGCAATAATGAGTACCGTGGTTGCCACGATCAGCATATAGCTTAGTTTGGGTTCAGGCCCGACAAAGTACCAAATCGTGGTAGCGAGCAATGCAATGGCTATAACAATAGGGACGAAGATTGAAGCCACGTGATCCACCATTTTGGCGATCTCTGGTTTACTGCTTTGAGCTCGACGAACCATCTGAATGATTCGCGCTAACATGGTTTGCTGACCAACCCCGGTGGCTTCCATCGTTAGGCTACCATCTTGATTGAGTGTTCCTGCGGACAGTTCGTTATTCGGCTCTTTTGCTACAGGGATAGGTTCGCCAGTGAGCATTGACTCATCCACAAATGAATGGCCAGTTATGACGATTCCATCGACGGGAATTTTTTCTCCTGGTCGAATCCTTAGCTTCATCCCTTTTTCAACTAAACTGAGCTTGGTTTCTTGGTCACCTGATTCAGTAATGATCGTGGCCGATTGTGGTTGCAGATTAATCAAGGCTTGTAGCGATTGCGTTGTTTTGGCCTTGGCTTTGGCTTCAATGTAGTGACCGAGTGAGATGAGGCCCAAAATCATCGCCGTGGCTTCAAAATAGACATGGCGTGCACTTTCAGGGAATGCGCTGGGCAGTAAAACCATCAACATGGAATAAATCCAAGCGGCGCCAGTACCTAAAGAGACTAGGCTGTCCATTGTTGCGCGGCGATGGGTAAAAGCTTGGTACGCGTTAATGTAAAAAAAGCGTCCTGAAGTTGACATTAACAGCAGACACAAAAAGCCGATTACCCCCCAAGCATATTGGTCACCAGTGTGTCGAATCATCATATTCCCACCGAACATTCCCCAAACCATTAATGG
>NZ_MCWZ01000235.1:0-1356 GCF_002877365.1 Vibrio sp. 10N.261.55.A7 | reverse complement strand
TCCCCAAACCATTAATGGCCCACCCAGTAAGAGGGCATAAATGGAGGCCAGTTTATGAGAGTGTTTACTCTTTTCTAATTGCTGACGCTGCTTTTCTTGGGCTGTTTGAGGATCATCGGAAAGTTCAGCTGGGTAACCGGCCTCTTTTGCAGACTGCAGAATGTTTTCGAGTGTTGATGGCGTCGATTGACCGACTTCAATTATCGCACTTTGCTCTGCTAGATTTATCTGGACATTCTTGACTTCAGGTAGGGTACGGAACGCTTTTTCTACCGATGAGACACAGCTGGCGCACGTCATTCCACTGATTAATAGGTGGATAGCCTCTGTCACTGCCGGTTCGATGGTCGAGTTAGTTGTAGGATGAACGGTGTCTTTGAGCGAGTCAGTATTGGAATTTTGGTGTGTTTTGGTGTCAGAAAACGTAGATGTTGGGTTTGGTGATGCACTTATTTCTTCTTTTATAGGGATCGCCTGAAAGTTGAGTGATTCAACCCATTTTATGATTGCGTGGCTGTTGGTCAGCGTATTTACCCTCAAAGTATCTAAAGAGATTGAAAAACTGGACACTGAATCTTGTTGATCGAGTAAATCGGTGAGCTTTTTTACGCACTTTTGGCAGCTTAGCCCTGATAGACGGTAGTGATATGTGTAGCCAGCTTCGTACCCTAAATCTTGAATAATAGAATAAAGCTCTTTGTATGAAGCATTCGTCTCTAAATCGATAACCTCAGAAGTTAGGTGATGAATATGGCTTCCATAGTTTTGCACTATGGCTTGCTCTACTTTTCTCGCGCAACCCATGCAATTTAAACCATTTAGCGGTATTTCAAATTTATTCATCGTTCTATTCCTAACAATCTAGCTGACTAGTAAAGAATAAACCTTGTCTCAAGGGGAAGGTCAAGGCTGAATTGTGATACCAAGTATTTAGTTTTCTCCGTGAAACTGTCAGCGTTTAGTCAGGAGTTGTGTCTCCAAGATGAGATCAAGATCAATGTTTCATATTGATGAATATAAAAAGGTGAATAAAGACAAAAAAACCATGTGATTTAGATCGTTTATCGCCCCTTTTGTTGATGGGTTGGCGTGATCTTAGTTGAAATCATGAAAATACTTATAAAAAAAGGGAAATTAAGACTTAACTTAAGTTATTGATTTTTATTGTGTTTATGTTTTTTTTGAAGGCTTTAGTTTGAAGTGAGTCGAAAAAAAATTGGCTTTATTTTTTATTGGAAAAAAAGTTTGCAATATTTGCCCTGTCCATGAAAAGCAGCACAACGTTAGTCAACTATATGGTCCAGTAGTTCCAAGCGTTGTAAAAAATAAAAATATTAAAATTCCAAACTATGGAAA
>NZ_MCWZ01000234.1 GCF_002877365.1 Vibrio sp. 10N.261.55.A7 | reverse complement strand
GACTCGCTTGCCTTTATATCGGCCACTCTCCTTGGTTATTGGTGCCACACCGATTAGTGAAGCCGCCTGTTTATTGGTGATATAGCCGAGTTCAGGTACGTTGCTGATGATTGACGAAGCCGCTATATTTCCAATACCAGGAACACTTTGCAGAAGAGCATTTTTGGCCTGATACTCTGGGCACTCTTCGATTAGCTTTAAGAGCTTTTCTTCTATTTTTGTGATTTGGTTTTTCATTGCGATCAGCATGGGTTTGATGGATGAATGTAGTTCCTTCGGTAATATCTGAAGTCGATTTTTCTCCATCGTTTGCATTGAGAGTAACTGGTTTCTTCTAATGACTAAGTCGCTCATTAAACGAATATTTTTAGGTTTAATCTGAGTAATCTTGGGCTTAATCGCTTCACCATAGTGAGCAATAAGATCCGCATCAAGTCGGTCGTTCTTTGCACGTCGTCCAATTGCACCGGCGAACCTCTTGATGTGGACAGGGTTGGCTCGAACGATAGGCAGTTGTGCTTCGGCACATGCGAGCACAAAAGGCATTTCTAAACGCCCTGTCGCTTCAATAACAATGCGAGTTGGGTCGTGCTTCTTGATTCTTTTGAGTGCCGCTTTAATCCCTTTCTCTGTATTCTCTACAGAGAAAAATAAGTCTAATGGCCTGATGTGGATGTCTAATTGTGTTTTGCCGGTATCAACTCC
>NZ_MCWZ01000233.1 GCF_002877365.1 Vibrio sp. 10N.261.55.A7 | reverse complement strand
AGTCAGCTAGTAATAATTTGTAACCAGAGTGAATGTTGAATTCTTGTACATTAAATTTTAGAAAATGAAATAAACTAACTATTTTATCCATTGATTCAAGACTGAAATCATCATAATCAATATCTAAGATAGTGTTCTTTTTAATGGCTAATTTTTCTTCTATAAGAGATGCATTTGATCTGGTTAAGTCAAATGGTGGGGAGATATTTTTACTTTTGAAAATTGAGTTCCAAAAAGAGAAGAATCG
>NZ_MCWZ01000232.1 GCF_002877365.1 Vibrio sp. 10N.261.55.A7 | reverse complement strand
CATCATGGGCTCTCAACTTACCTTTGGCGCTGCCATCATAATTACTGCGATTGCTGCCATTATTGGGTGCACTATTGGTATTTTAGCGGGAATGACTAAGGGCCTTTTATCAAGCACGTTAAACCACTTGCTCGACACCATAATGTCCATCCCCTCTCTGCTTCTGGCGATTATTTTCGTTGCCTTTCTTGGCTTTGGTGAATTCAATATTCTATTGGCCATTTGCTTAGCTTTGATCCCTAGGTTCATTCGAAGTGTCTATATTGCTGTCCACGCTGAGATCGAAAAAGACTACATAATGGCTGCTCGCCTCGATGGCGCCAATGATTTCTACCTACTTTGGAACTCCATACTCCCAAATATCTTAATTGTCATCGCCACTGAACTTACGTATGCGTTGTCGATTGCAATCTTAGACATAACAGCCCTTGGATTTCTAGGGTTAGGGGCACAAGCGCCTAGCTCTGAGTGGGGAGCGATATTGGGAGACTCAGTGGAATTGATATACCTCGCTCCTTGGACAGTGACCCTTCCAGGCTTTGCGATCATGGTGGCAGTGGTTATCGTTAACCTCGTCGGTGAAGGGGTTCGCCAAGCTCTAAACGCAGGGACCGAATAATGCCTTTATTAGATATTCGTCACCTAACCATTGAAATCGATACCCCTCAAGGGCTGGTTAAAGCCGTTGATCGAATGAGCCTGACTCTCAATGAAGGTGAAATCCGCGGATTGGTGGGTGAATCAGGTTCAGGGAAAAGCCTAGTTGCTAAGGCTATTGTTGGCGTTTGTAAAGAAAACTGGAACGTCACCGCCGATAGAATGCGTTTTGGCAATATCGATTTACTGCAACTGACACCCCGAGAGCGAAGGAAAGTAATCGCCCGTGACATAGCAATGATTTTCCAAGAGCCTTCGACCTGTCTCGATCCGTCCGAACAAGTCGGTAAGCAGCTTGTCGAATCTATTCCGTCCAAATCATTTACAGGCAGATGGTGGGAGCGATTAAAGTGGCGTAAGAAGCAAGCAATAACACTTCTTCATAAAGTAGGGATTAAAGATCATAAAGGCCTAATGGACAGCTATCCGTATGAATTAACCGACGGAGAGTGTCAAAAAGTCATGATTGCAATGGCGATTGCGACCAAGCCAAAAATACTCATTGCCGACGAGCCA
>NZ_MCWZ01000231.1 GCF_002877365.1 Vibrio sp. 10N.261.55.A7 | reverse complement strand
ATTGAGTCGTGATCGAGGGTTGATCACCGATTAATATAACTTTGAGCTCTGGGAAATACGACAGTGCCTGCACGGCGGCAGGCACTGTAACACGAGGACCGAAGTCCCCGCCCATTGCATCAAGCGCAACGGTTATAGTTTGCAAAGGTCAACCTTACTTGTTGATAACCTTTTTGCCACGGTAAAAACCTTCGGCAGTCACGTTGTGACGTAGGTGAGTTTCACCTGAAGTTGCATCTACAGAAAGTGCAGCTGTAGTTAGCGCATCGTGTGAACGACGCATGCCACGCATTGAACGTGATTTCTTGCTCTTTTGTACGGCCATTGACCCTACTCCTA
>NZ_MCWZ01000230.1 GCF_002877365.1 Vibrio sp. 10N.261.55.A7 | reverse complement strand
CTCAAGAGCTCATCAAAGCGACGGACAAAATCCGTGAACGCAGTGATGGTTCAGTCAACATCAAAGTCTTCCCTGGCGGTCAGTTACCTGTTTATAACGACAACCTTGAACAAGTTGTGAACGGGGCAAATTGGATTGCGGTAGAAGATCTGACTTACCTTGGTGATTATGTTCCTGATTTCGCTGCACTAGCGGGGCCAATGCTTTACAACACTTACGATGAATACCTAGCAATGATGCGCACTGACTTCGTTGCTGATCTTAAAAAACAAGCGGAAGAGAAAGGCGTTAAAGTCTTAAACGCTGACTACATGTTTGGTTACCGCCACATGATTACGAACAAAGAGATCGTGAATTCTGCTGACATGAAGGGCATGCGTGTTCGTGTACCACAGAGCCAACTGTTTATTAGCACACTTTCTGCTATGGGTGCAGCGCCAGCATCATTGCCTTTCCCTGAAACCTACGCGGGTGTACAGCAAGGTGTGGTTGATGGTCTAGAAGGTTCAATTTTGACAATGTATTCAACCAAGATCTACGAAGTAGCGAAGAACATGTCTTTAACTAAGCACTTCTTGGGCACGGTGGGTATCTACATTTCTCCAACACTTTGGGACAAATTCACGCCAGAGCAACAAGCTATTATTAATGAAGAGCTAGAAGCGGGTGCGACTTCGAACACATCTGAATTGGTGAAACTCGATGCCGAATACACTGAAAAGCTAGAAGAGCTAGGTGTGACGTTTAACGAAGTGAACTCAGAAGAGTTTAATCAACTGACGGCTGATGTGTACAACCAGTTCCCAGCATGGAGCGACGGTATTCACGCGAAAATCATGGGTGAACTAGAGAAGATTCGCGCAGCTCAGTAATTGAACTCGCCAATCGACTGTTAATGCGGCCTGCTCATTCAGGCCGCATTGTTAAATTCAATTGTTTGATTCAGTTTTTAATGTTGACCGATTTAACAGCTTTGGATTCACAGTCCTAT
>NZ_MCWZ01000229.1 GCF_002877365.1 Vibrio sp. 10N.261.55.A7 | reverse complement strand
ACTTATTCCTTAGTAAGAATGATGTTATATGGTATAGATGGAGTTTAGAAATGTTGTCGATAATAACAGTCAACCAGATTAGATTGACTGCTAGCGTCGAAGATACTAATCGATTAGCTGTTAGCGACTTTTACACGAATTTTGCTTGTAGCAACAGTTGCCAAATTAAGTGCTGAAATCGCCGCTTTGGCTTCTGAGTCATTCGGCATTTCAACAAATGCAAATCCTTTAGACTCACCAGTTTCTTGATCTAGTACCAGTGTACATTCGCCTACATTGCCGTGAGCTGAAAATAGGACGCGGATTTCATGTTCAGAAGTACTGCGTGCGAGGTTACGAACTAGAAGTTTCATATTAAACCGTTTGATAGAGTGAATACGGGACGGATTGTCGCAGGTTCATTCAGACAAACCAAGGTAATTTTGATTGTCTTTATGTGAGTTTCTGGGTTTAAAAGGTGGGATTTAGTCTACTCAAAGCATTTTTCGGTGAAAAGAGCGGCTAGATGCTCGGTTAGCACGCTCTCTAAATTCGGCTTAGACGTTACTATGGTTTGAGCTTTAGCACATCATCAATATCTTTGGCGCTGTGACGCTCAGGGACTTGTTCCCATTCTTCACCCCATGAACGATTCACGATGCGACCTCGTTGAACACCTTCTCTTTGGTCGATTAACTTCGCCCAGCGCACAACATGTTCATAGGTTTCTACTTGTAAGAATTCCGCTGCGTCGTACAAGCGCCCTAAGACTAAGCAGCCATACCATGGCCATATAGCCATATCTGCAATGGTAAACTCTTCACCCGATACATAGGTATTCTTGGCGAGTTGTTTGTCTAACACATCAAGCTGACGTTTAGCCTCCATTGCAAAGCGGTTAATAGGGTACTCTTGTTTCTCGTC
>NZ_MCWZ01000228.1:1127-1367 GCF_002877365.1 Vibrio sp. 10N.261.55.A7 | reverse complement strand
TCTTTAATGGGCGCGCCACCAAATACGACTTACAGTGAAGTGACTGGTGCTGTGATGCTAACCAAAGCATTCAATCCAGTGATCATGACATGGGCAGCGGTGACCGCCATTGTTCTCGCTCTCGTCGGTAAGCTTGGTGCTCTGCTTCAAACTATCCCTGTTCCTGTGATGGGCGGCATCATGATTCTTTTGTTTGGCTCAATCGCCACTGTCGGTTTGAATACGCTGATCAAAAACAAT
>NZ_MCWZ01000228.1:0-371 GCF_002877365.1 Vibrio sp. 10N.261.55.A7 | reverse complement strand
GCTGATCAAAAACAATGTCGACCTGCATAAATCACGCAACCTTGTGATCGTTGCGGTAACTTTAGTCTTTGGTATTGGCGGCATGGCCTTTGGTATTGGTGAGTTTAGCCTGCAAGGTGTCAGCCTGTGTGGTATCGTCGCGATCTTACTGAATCTGATTCTTCCTCAAGATTTGGGTGAAAACCACGTGGTTGATAATGCACAAATGGAAGAAGAAACGAAGTAATCCACTAACAAAGAAAACTATCGAATTCAACGATGGTTAGCTGACGTATCAAAATAACAAAAAGGCCAAGTAGAATTATCATACTTGGCCTTTTTACCTCTTATTTGGCGTGTCTAATCGCAAAGGCAGGTGAATGTCGCATTAC
>NZ_MCWZ01000227.1 GCF_002877365.1 Vibrio sp. 10N.261.55.A7 | reverse complement strand
GTACAAAGGGTTAGTCATTAAGTATCCCTAAATATCTACCGAATAAACAATCTATTAATATGGATGCCCAAATAGAAAAATGACCTCGACGATGCGAGGCCAAAGTGATTGATTCAGTGCTTACTGATACAAAATATAGGGGGGATAAGTATCATGATTCAATCAAAATGATTTTAGTCTCATACGGTTTCAGCACTTGGTGACGAGACACGGTTTCGCTCTCAAGCCCTTCATAATTCCCTAGCAAGTAACGCGCCTTGCCAATATCAACACCTTTCGGTAAAACACATTCAACTTCTTGATCATAATAATTATTCAGGCAAATCAGCGACTGTGATTCAGACGTTCTTTGATAAGCAAATATCGACTTGTGCTGCGGTAAAAGATCAACATAATCGCCAGTGGTTATCACATCCACGTCTTTACGTAGCTGAATCAATTTTTGATAAAAATAGAAAACAGAATTATCATCTTCAACCGCTTTACTCGCATTGATCTCACCATAGTTCGATGCTACTTCAAGCCATGGTTCGACTATAGAAAACCCAGCAAATTCTGAGCTGTCCCACTGCATCGGCGTACGAGAGTTATCACGAGACTTCTGCGCTAAGATTGCCATCATCTCTTCGTGAGTCACACGGTTCTGATTCACCATGATGTCATACATATTGGTACTCTCAACATCGCGGTACTGCTCAATGTTGTCGTAACCAGGGTTGGTCATCCCAATCTCTTCACCTTGGTAAATATAAGGCGTGCCTTGCATCATGTGCACTGAAGCGGCCAGCATTTTCGCCGATTCAACGCGATACGTCGTATCGTTGCCTAAACGGCTAACCACACGAGGCTGATCGTGGTTACACCAAAAAAGTGCTCCCCAGCCTTGTCCATTCAGCCCTGTTTGCCAGTGATTAAAGATCTGTTTGAGTTGTAAGAAGTCAAAAGGCGCATTCGTCCACTTTTCACCGTTCAGGTAATCCGCCTTTAGGTGATGGAAATTGAAGACCATAGACAGCTCTTTACCATCGTTCGAAGAGTATTGCTGGCAATGATCTAACGTCGTTGAAGACATTTCTCCAACCGTCACACTGCCGTATTTCTGGAACACGGCTTCACTGATCTCTTGCAAATACTCATGAACTCGTGGCCCATCAGTATAAAAACGTCGGCCATCACCCGTATCATCATCGGCATAATCTTGTTGTTTCGAGATGAGGTTAATGACATCTAATCGGAAGCCATCAACGCCCTTTTCAGCCCAGTAGCTGATGATTTGCTTTACCTCTTCTCGCACCTTTGGGTTTTCCCAGTTTAGATCGGCCTGCTCTTCGGCAAAGAGGTGCAAATAATATTGATTAGTTTGTTCATCTAGGTGCCACGCACTGCCACCAAACTTTGACTGCCAGTTGTTCGGAATATCACCGTTCACAGGATCTTTCCAAATGTAGTAATCTCGGTATGGGCTGCTCTTGTCACCTAACGCTGACTGAAACCAATGATGCGCCGTTGAGGTATGGTTCACAACGATATCCATGATAATGCGAATACCGCGCTCATGGGCTTTGGTTAACAGTTCATTAAAGTCGGCCATCGTGCCAAAGTCTGGGTTTACAGAAAAGTAATCAGCAATGTCATAACCGTTATCGATCATTGGAGATTCGTAGATTGGGGTTAACCAAATAGCATCGATTCCAAGCAGTTTCAGGTAATCCAATTTAGAGATGACCCCTTGAATGTCACCGGTGCCCTTAGCTCCACTATCACAAAAACTTTTCGGATAAATTTGATAAATGGTCGCTTTTTTCCACCACTCTTTATCCACATTAATCATCGCCATCTATAAGCTCACTTACCAACAAATTAAGAAATAGGGAGTGGCAAACACCACTCCACTTTGATTGACTAAAAATTACCGCGAGAAAACGTTCTTAAGCGCTAGCTGGCTCAAGCTCACCTTTTATTTGTGCTCGCTTGTAGAAAAACAGGGTCAAAGCCGCAGGGATCAACATGGCGACAAGCATTGCGATAGCATAGATACCCCAAAACTGAGGCTGAATCGATAAGATGCCCGGTAAACCACCAACACCGATACCGTTCGCCATGACACCTGCGCTACCACACACAGCCGCGGCAATAGCACTGCCCACCATCGCACTTAGCATTGGGAATTTGTATTTTAGGTTAATGCCGTACATCGCAGGCTCAGTCACCCCAAGGTAAGCCGAAATAGCCGCTGGTACTGAAATGTCACGCTCACCATGCTTCTTACTGATAATGATGATGCCAACAACCGCAGACGCTTGAGCGATGTTAGAAAGCGCGATCAGAGGCCAAATTGGCGTGCCACCAAGCTCTTGCATCAGCTGCAGATCCACCGCATTGGTTGTGTGGTGAATACCCGTGATGACCAACGGCGCATAAAGGAAGCCAAAGACCATTGAGCCGATAACAGCAAAATCACCCGTCATTGCTGCTTTTGCAGCAAACGCCACACCGTCACCTAATACACGACCAAATGGACCAATTAACGCATGAGCAAGAATGACCGATACGATGATAGACACAAACGGCACGACCACTAAGTAGAGATAAGAAGGAACAATACGTTTTAAGTTCGTTTCAATAAACGCGAGCGCAACACCAGCTAACATGGCGGGAATAACCTGAGCTTGATACCCGACTTTCTCAATCACAAACAGGCCGAAATCCCAGACTTCAGGCACTTCTTTACCGATGAGATACGCATTCATCAGCTGAGGAGAAACCAAGGTAACACCCAAAGTGATGCCTAAGATTGGCGTCCCTCCGAGTTTTTTCACTGTCGCCCAACAAACACCAACGGGTAGGAAGAAGAAGATGGCTTCACCAATAAGCCAAAGGAAAGAGTGTACCGTTGCCCAGAACTGACTAATTTGAGTAAGGGACTGGCCATCAAACATTTTGATGTCACCAATCACGTTACGGAACCCGAGAATCAAACCACCCGTGATAATGGCAGGCAATAATGGAACAAAAATTTCAGCGAGATGAGAAATGCCACGCTCTAGGATATTCATGTTTTGGCGAGCAGCCAGTTTCGATTCATCTTTAGACGCTTCCGACTTTCCTGATAGGTCAATCAGAATCGCA
>NZ_MCWZ01000226.1 GCF_002877365.1 Vibrio sp. 10N.261.55.A7 | reverse complement strand
GGCCAATGACGTCTATGGGCGTGCCTAGACACCTACTCCCACACTGGGATGATTTACAGATTATGGTGGCGCAGATGGCCACAAAACCCTTAATGGAAGACGCCGCTGTATCAACGGAATTGATCATAGGTCCCCAAGCCAAAAAGCCGTTAACACTCAAAATACCTCTGTTTGTCTCTGACATGAGCTTTGGTGCGCTTTCTGAAGAAGCCAAAGTCTCGATGGCGCGAGGGGCAGAACTGGCGGGAACCGGAATCTGCTCGGGTGAAGGCGGCATGCTTGATGAGGAACAAGCCGAAAACTCACGCTACTTCTATGAGTTAGCCAGTGCTGGCTTTGGTTATGACGAATCGAAACTCAAGAATGTGCAGGCCTTCCATTTTAAGGGCGGCCAAGGGGCAAAAACAGGCACAGGGGGTCACCTACCCGGTAATAAAAACATTGGTAAAATCTCTCAGGTTAGAGGGATTCCAGAAGGT
>NZ_MCWZ01000225.1 GCF_002877365.1 Vibrio sp. 10N.261.55.A7 | reverse complement strand
TAAAACCTTTCAAAGCATTAAACGACTAACGCCAAGCTAACGGGCGACAACGCCATTCCACCCAAAACAAAAACTGCGCCCTAAACACTGAAGCTGATTTGAATGAAAGTGGCCAAGCGTTGGGAGTCCCTGTTGAGCGCCTTGTTATGTTTTTTTATAGCCTAAGCTTAAAATGACACATCGTGATCCCATGCAGTCAAGTTGATTATGTGTTTCCGAGCCAGAAATAGAACTTGGCAATTCAAAGTGTTCATAAATATCTGAATAGTCAATTACCCCGTAGACACGACAGAACCAACCATCAGGGGTAGGCTGCCATCTAGGGGTTAAAGTTTCACAGCCTTTAGACTCAAGATAATCCACAATAGGATTTAAATGAGAATAAATAGGCTTTCCAACATCCGATGCTGGCTTTATTTACAATTTCTTTTTGAAAATACTCATAACTCTGAATTCTTAGTAAAACATAACGCCTCGTTAAGAGGCAAACAATTGTTGGCTAAAATTAGCGACGAAGGAGCAAAAGCCAACTGTTTTTTGTCCTTTTAAACGACTTGTTATGCCGATTATCACCTCAATTTCGAGGGAGATACTGGTTTAGTACAATCAATGATAAGGTTGGATATGTTTTTATTTGCATTTATTTTATTAAGTTGAGCTTCTAATTCACCCAAAACGGCATACTTTTCTGGTCGACCGAATAACTCACATCTGTACCAAAGGACTAAATAAATACCATATTTACAACGTTCACCTTTCATATAAGCGGGTAATTGTTTAGTTAAGCCTTTTTCAACATTTACTGCATGAGCTAATTTTAATTCAACACATAGTTTAAGCAGTTTATTTTGACTGTTCGTAAATGACACCAAGAAATCTACTTCTCCATTTGAGCTTTCCACTTCTCGAGAAATCTGTATTCCCATGAAATCGAAAATAGCTCTTAAATGGTTAAATATATAAGGTTGCGTTTCTGGTTCTCTGCAAGGAACCTGTTTACCTGTTTCATCGTTCTTCCATAAATATTTGTAATCACCATGATTTTCGATGTTGTGTTTAACAAATAGATCTACACACCTGAAAACGAACTCTTTCAAACTTTTTTCAGTTTCAATTTTAATTGTGAGCATCAATTCTCGAATATCAATAAAAGCGTCAGACAAATTTACGCTATTAAGCCTCTCAACAAATCTAGTGAGTGTCTTAGAGTATGAGTTAGGGTTTGTTATTGCGTACAACTTGTGATGTATATTCTCTTTAGTTCTTTGGTCTATATGCTGAACAAAGTAATTAGAGAACATATTTACATTTATATCTTTTTTGTCTATTACTATATGCTTTTGTAATGCAGTTAAATTTGCTAAAAGTGTCTTAACAACAAATTCTTTATGTGGGTAGTAAGTACGTCCTATTAAGGCTTCTTTTTCTGAAAAGTCTATATTTTCATATCCATTTTCATTTAATTTAACATCAGGGGTATACAACTCTTTAATTGCAATAAGAATATGGGTGTAACTCTTCCCCTCCTCTGGTTCTACATCACAAAAATGGCTCCATCCCATATTTGCTATATTCCAGCCACTCATAATTCTAAACATAGGATCAGCCCAAAAAGCCGACACGGGGGATAATAGAATTTCTAATTTATCATCAACTTCGACTACTTGTTGATTAACACCGTAACAAGCAGATGGGATTGAAAAACGAATTAGCGTTACAACATCTTTATCTTTTGTTGAGTTTATTGATAGCGTTCCATTACCAAATAAAAAGCCATGTACTTCGACTCCTCCTGGTTTAGAGTTCACAATACTTCTTAAATAATCTAAATCTTCATCGCTTATTAACTCTTCATGTTCTTCAATAAAGGAATTAAGTTCAGTTCGACTTCTTAAGTTATATGAAGAGTTGTGAGCCACTATCGTTGTTACTAAAACAGATTTTTCAATTGATGACTTTGCAGTATCCAGTAATTCACTCAAGAAATCTCCTGCTTGTATGAACTGCCCCTTATATACAAAACATTCAACTGCTTTAGAAACGTGAATTGAAAAAACATTCCGTATAGCATCTTTTTCGCCAAACACCTCATTATCTGAACTTGAAAGTGCGATACGACTGAGTTCGATCCTAGCATTTAATGCTGCTAAGCCTTGAGAGCTGATTGCGAACGATTTTTCTATTTGCTCTTTAAAGTTCTGATTCTCAAAATCAATTACGTATGTTTTAGATATAAAAGATACGTGCGTGGATTCAAGAAACTTAGTTGTTGTTTTGAAATATTGATCTAGTTTATCTAAATCTGGAGATGTCAATATAACAGGATATAAATG
>NZ_MCWZ01000224.1 GCF_002877365.1 Vibrio sp. 10N.261.55.A7 | reverse complement strand
AAAACTAAGTGGTATTCGCATGAATTAAATTTAGGAAAAGTCTTACTATACATAGGCGATTCATTCTAAGGCTAACTTGAAAAGGGGCAGAAGCACGTTAGACCTAATGCTCTAAAGCTTGCTCTAAAGCTCACGCCGCAAGTAAGCCAAAAAGTAAAAAACCACCAAGTCTAAACTTGATGGTTTTGTTATTAACTGCTTGTTCAGCAGGATGGTTGCTTTCTTCCTGACCTATTCTTAGCTGCCTATGCGGCAGGACACATAGCATTTGTTGTTTCTGGGCTAGTGCTCATATTCTTAGCTGCCTATGCGGCAGGACACTAATGCAACCTCAATTTGATACCGTCGATCCAATTCTTAGCTGCCTATGCGGCAGGACACTAAGCGAGCAATGTCGGTCTGCGCCACGAATCATTCTTAGCTGCCTATGCGGCAGGACACTATTAACTATAGTCACCAACCATCTGATTCTACGTGCTTTAAATCACAACCTACCAAAATACCCTTTTAATTTACTGCTCTGTAAGTCTTTGTTTTTAAAAACCAGAAAAAGACTCTTCAAAAAAGGGTCAAAAACGTAAGTCAGGGACAGTCCCTCTTCTTTCTTCGTTCGTCGCTAAGCCATAGCTATTGAAATTCGCTGCTGTACGCTCGTCTGCAAACTCCTTTTGCGTAAACAAAATATAATCTTGCCCTGATGAACCGCTAGAAATTGGGACTCTGTGGAAGTGGTCAATAACACGCTCTTCCACTGCTACAGGCAACGGTTGTTCTTTCCCCTCAAGCTCGGCTCTCACCATACTGCGTTTGATTCTTCTCTTCTTTGAACCTAAGAAATTCTTTTCAATCGTTTGGTTGCGAACAAACCTTACTTCATCCAAGTTCTCAGGTACTTCACAGACACTCGATAGTTCAAATAACCCTTCTTTCACCATCAATGAAAAATAGGGTTGGAAAGAGAGTCCAATCATCATCTCTTTATCTTCAGCAACAAAGGCTATGGTTTGGCCGACTGAAGATTCACTCCAGCTTGGAAAGCTCACACCAATTTTATTCATTGCTTTTGGGTTATTGACCATAAACAAATGCATTTGATGGATGCATCTACCCGCCAAAAGTTCGAAGTCAGCATGGGCAGGAATATAACGTATGTAGAAGTAGTAACGCTTGGTCATGGTTATCCCTTACTTAGCCTTCGTTTTTGACTTTTTCTTTGACTCTGGATTTGAACAGTTAAACAGCCCGCCTTTGATTAAGACCGACATAATGAAATGAACATCATTAGGAATAGTTTGAGAAGCAGCCATACTTTCAATCCAGTTCTCTGTATTTCTGAGTAGTTGGTAGAAATCGTTCTTAAGAGTTACGTGTCGTCTTGCAATTACATATTCCCTATCTGCTCCATACTCATTAACTCTTAGGGGTTTGTCTGCTTCTTCGTGCCACCAGTCGTCAATAGACTGCAATGCTGCACCAATTTTCTGCCCATGAAACGCAACCGTCTCTTTTCCACTCTGTAATTCAACGGTTGCTAGCTGCTTAGTAGGAATGCCATCTTCTCGGCTATCTAAGAACTCTTGGCTAGGGTAAATCTCATCCCCCCAACCAACGCCAATTTTAGCTTTCACATCCATATAGAAATATTCAGTTGGGTCAGATAGTGCCTTCATCAAATAGGCAGTGAGCTTTTCTAAACACTCTTTTGAGCTTTCATCCCAATGCCCGTACCAAGAAAGCCTTGTCGCATTCTCTATAACCAAAGTTTCTGAATCACTGGTTGTTACTTCAATTGTCAATTTTCGGCACTCTCGATTACGCCAAACCCATGTTCCAAGTAAAATGTTCTTTGCGTAACGGTGAGCGAGTTCGGAATACCCATTGAGCTCTTTATAGGTTTTAGCCAATGATGAAAGTTTAAGGCGCACTCCATCATCACTACACACATCAGGGTTTAGCGAATTCGCTCGGATTCTAAGTGAAAAAGCGCAGTAGATATCATCAACACCTGGCTTTACGTAGCATTCTTCGATGAACTGGGGATTAGCATAAGCCAAATCTTGGGGAGCAACATTCTTTTCAGCAAACTTGTCCCCCTTATAGGCTTCGGAATAACCACCTTTTGGGGCTCGCAATCGTGTCCTGTCGATCTCAAGGGGACACATCTCACCATCGTTAGACAAATGGTAGAAATAGGCCTTGCCGGTAGAGAGTGATCGTACGTAGTTCAACTGATTACAAAGTTCCATAAGCGATTAATTCCTATCGTTTTTTATAAGGATAGATTCGCTACTGCATTCTAGCGACCAAAAGGCCTGACTAAAAAAGTGATCTCTTCCACTAAAACGAACTTCTATTGGGTTCAAGCGCTTAGCAATACCAAGAGTATTCTCTGCATAGGCATGGCTGTTTGTGATTGAGTTACCCCGAACAGTAGGAGGCTCTAATAAATGATAGCCAATAGAAACAGGCAGATAATCTGAGTCTTTTGCTAAAAACTGCTCTAGTTCATTGAAACTCGCAGGCTGCTTTTCGCTTGGGTATAACCATCGCCCGTATGCAGGTAGCCCTTTTAAAACATGGAAAAGTTCAGCCTTGCTGGTAAAGGTTCTGAGCCAGTCAATCTGTGATGATATCAGTGGTTGATATAGCGCCCCTCCAGCAAACGAGCCTGGAAGTGCGGTCTTAAGCGCTGACTTAAAATCAGAAATTCGACCCTCACTATTCACTCTTATCACCAGGTCTATCTCTAGCTCAGACAATCGCTCACTACGAATGGTTGGCCGTTTTGCATTAGATAGAGTCCGAGCTTTTGCGACTGAGTTGGGTTCAGTCAGCTTTGCTGTCGATTGAATATTTTCACTGCGAACATAAAAAGAGAAACTAGAAAACTCAAAGGAAGAATCGCTGTTCACAAGCTTGTTAAACTCTCTTTGATAGTGGTGCATGAAGCCCCAAATAGCCGTCAAAGAAGGCGCGCCACACAAGTAAGGGCTACTCATCGCTACGGCGTCTTGTACCCTCATTGATGACAGATAAATATATTGCTCACCTATTGCAGGCTCTTCGTTACTACTTGGTTTACTGAGCTGCTCAAGCACCCACGAAATCTGAGCCTTTACTACCTGCATCAGCTTAGGGTGATAAGCAAATTTCGTTGTAAACCTGTTCTCTTGGAAAGCAAAATGAAGACGTTGATTAAACTCACTCGCCAACGAGGGAAACTCTGATTCAGGTAGCGAAAGAAATGATTGAGCTAAAGGATCATCATGTTCTAATTGCTGTTGACTCGGTTCAGCATCAACTAAATCTCTTAACTCAATGAGCGGTAGCATCCACAACGCGATTTGCTTCCGTAATATCTTACTTCTAACTCTGCGTGAGCTTTCTCTTTGCTTTTGCGTTTTTGAGGGCTCAGATCCGATTAGGTGATTTAAAACCTGACAAATTTTGTGATTGGTTACCTGATAATCATCAAAGTATTGGCCGTTCTTGTTGCGGCTCTCTGGTAATGTTTTATTTGCCACAGGTTTTACATCAAGCGGGTAATTTAGAACTTTCATATTCCCACCTAAACTTCCACATAAATTAGCAACGCTAGCAGAGTTTGGCAGTGACGAGGATACAAAACTCAGTTTGCTCTCTCTACATCTCGATCTCACTTCGAGCTCTCTCTGGACTATATGACTCACCACTGGTGTGATCGACACATAATCATCCTCCCAAGGAAACCTTAACTGTTTACTGTAGTTACTCACACTATCTGGAAAGGTCACTTCGGGTAGATCATCTATCAGTATCTTCTGTAAACGAGCTATTGCCTTAGCACTCAAGCCAAACTCTTGAAGCAGGTCTAACCAAAAAGGGTTTTCCTGCTGAATTAGCAATAGGATATTTACTGCTTTTGATTGCCAGTTAAAAGGGTTTAGTAGCCATAAGGGATGGCGATAGACCCCTGAATTGTGCGCCCAACCAAAGCGCTGATCTAGGCTTATACTTGAAATAAATGACTCAGATGTAGGAAGAGGCTTTGCAATAATACGCTGCTCTTTGACGCGGCAATCAGGAAACTTGAGATTATGTGTGTGGAACCATCTGATTTCAGCAAAAGACGCAGCCAGATTTTCAGCATTTTTTAAGTACTTTTTAGCACGAGCAACATCCAACCAATCGGTGCATTTATCTCCTTTATGATTAGAGCTTAAGTTCAACAAAATAGTCAGAGCTTCTTTTTCCAGCCCATCAATACCGACGTCTTCTGTATACGGCATGAACATCTTCTTTAGAGCAGCTTGCTTTACTGTCTCGGCTTCAATTGCTAATAAATCACTTAATTTCGTCATAATTACCACTCAGGTAGGTATACGCTTAAACCATCACTTTCAGAGCACATTCGGGTCAACTTTGTTTCGATAACACTTCTTAATGTGAATGCTGATTCGTGGCTAGCTATTTTGGTGTGCATTCGTGGCCTAATGGCAGCTTTTATCTCACCAAACTCATACAGCCTATACACTTCATCGGTAGTGCAAGAGAGCAACGTAGAGGCTTCTAACGGGCTAAGCAGAACATCGCCTACATTTCCCTTAGTGCTTGAAGGGAGTGTTGCCATAAGTTTTGTGAAGTAGGCTAACACTTGCGTAAGTACAGCGTTCCGGCTTAACTGCCTACTCGGTAATTGGCGACACTCTTTGAGCAAAGCACCAAAAGCCTCATAAAAAAACGTCTTTTTCCAATCTTTGACTCGTACCAGATCGGCTTTCTTGGCTGACTCATCGAGTTCTTGCCAAAGCATTTTAGGCCAACAAGAGCAATACTCGACAAATGACTCAAAGCTGATGGACTCAACATCGCCATAACGGTTAACGTACCATAGTAAAAAACCATACCGCTCCGATTGAGTCATTTCTGCCTCAAGCTGCCCCAATGGCTTTGAATCACTGCCAGAAAGCCAACGAGCAACTAAGAGCTCAGCCTCTGATGCAACTTCTACATGCGAATCACGAAGATCAAAGCCACACTCACATTGCCTAATACTCTCGGTATTTAGATACTCAAGCCGTGAATTACATTCTGGGCAGTGATGTACCAGTTTACAGCCATGGTGTTCACAAGCTTGGTGAGAGATAAATTGCCACTGCTGGCGAATGTAGGGTGCTTCGTTAACACACAGAGGGCAAATAGGCGTGAAGCGCTTGCGCAGAAAAGCAAAAGGGTAGTCGACACCAAATCTATGAACAGCTTTGTATTGCGGAGAGAATTGAGCTTTTGAATGTGATAACGCTAGGCGCAATACACCAAAGTTGTTGAGCTTTAATTGGTTCTCAAGGTGGATAAGCACTCGCACCCGCATTTGGCTTGTGGTTTGAGCGTGGTAGATATTGACTCGTTCGAGCTCTAAGGGGAAAGCACCAGCAATCGCCTCATGCTGATCCATGGTGTCGAACCAGATATCTTCGGCGAAATGAGAAAATCGCTCGTAGCCTTGCTCTTGCGATAAGCGCAACAAGAAGCTTTCGAGCGACTCGTCAGGGTAAAATTGAATGTCCTTTTTCACATGCCACCACTAAAACTTAGAATATCTAAGTTTTAGTATTGCTGCTATTTCCATTAAATCAAATTTGGTAAGAGCAAATTGTGACTAGAAACCGATCCCTGGCTTACCACCTTGGCAGTTCGGGCATTTTCTTTGAAATACGTCAGTACCATTTGATCCATAAACAGCACCACAGCCAATTTCAAGGCATTCTATTTTGTAGGAAACTTGGCAATGGTCATTACCAGAAACACCTCTAGTACCATGATTTTTCTGGTTATTACGATTTACATAACCAATTTCAGTTGTTTTTGTTGTGCCGTTTTTAAACATATAACCTTCGAGTTCGTTAAGGTTGTAAATTTTTGTTCCAAGCTCTTTCATTAACCGTAATTCAACTGCTCTGGACTGCCTCTAAGCCATCTTGCTTAACGCGTTCGATGAGCTTAAAAATATTACCGACGCCCCACTGGTTCGAGATGGCAATGACTTCACCTGACTCTAATTCAATCTGTTGATCTTCTTTCATGTGGAAACGCTTGTAACGATTCTCTGGGATGTCTGAGACAAGGGTGAATACTGACTTTCGCAACACACCGTTAAATGCAGCTTGTAATTGGTCTAGGTCTTGCGGGTTATGTTTATCTATCCAATCGCTAAGCAACGCGTAGGATAGGTGACGTTTGTTGTATACCGCCCCTTTGTACTGATATTCAGAGTAGTCTTTATCTACGTACTTACTGCTTACACGTTGCTCTTGGCGCTTTTCGCGGAATTTTACTTGGTACTCTTCCACTTCCGGTACAGGGATGATTTGCTCAGCGTTAATTAGAACATCGTCTTTGTAGCGGTAAGGAGCTAAACGAACGCAACTGATGTCGATGCCTTTATCACGTAACCAAAGTACCGAGGTTGTCAGCTCTTTACCAAAGTCAGCGGATGCTAGAACAATACGAACATCGTTACCAAAGTCTTTCAGGTTGCTTTCATCAAGATCAATAAACTCTAGTAAGGTTTCACGAGGATCTAATTCCGTGCCTTCTTTCTCGATGTATTGCTCGAAGTAGTCACACGCTTTTTCAAACGTCATGGTAGAGATCATAGCAGCATAACGCAGTGCTTGAAGCTCCATATGAGCGCCTACTTCATCACGTTTTAACTCAATGACAACTAAATTCGCATTCCTGTCGATGGCTAATAGATCAATACGGCGACGGCTGTCTTCCCAATCAGAAAACTCTTCAGAAATCACCAAACAATCAGGCGCGATAGCATCTATGCAGCTTTTAAGCGCTTCTTGTAGATCTTGACGCTCTTGCAGCCCTTCAGCTGCAAACGTGGTTGGCGTTAAAGCGGTAAGGTTTTTGTTGGCTATGTTATAAAGGCTCACGATTACACCGCCTGTTCAACAATAGCGTCAGTGAGGTGTAGTTGAGTAGATTGAGACTCTTTTAAGCGAGCTTTAAGTTGGTCGCAGATTCCCATTAAGTCATTCAATTGGGTTACAATTCTATCTTGTTCTGACCGAGGTGGCACTGGCATTAGCATTTCTGAGAGTTTTCCTAAATAAATAACTTTCTGTGCTGTCCCCTTTGCATTTTTATCATAATAATCTAATGCGATTGGCGACATTAAAAACTCTGCTAGAAATTTAGATTCTATTTTACTATCAAGAACTGCTACATTCCTTTGCAAAACAAAAGGCGGAAACTGTTGCGGAACAATCGCTGAGCGTCCAATTGACGCAACAATATTCAAAAGAACATCACCTGACTTTATAGCTGTTCGCTTATTTTCTTTATCATAACCACCTTGATCTACATATCTTGAAGCCAAAGAAAAATCTATCCTTCCATCATATATCTCTTTACAACTAAGCATGGGATAACCACCTTCATGATTAGGCGGTGGATTGTGGGAACCATCAGTTAGCTTTCTGCAAGCCTCCCCCAAACGACACCACTCCCACCCATTCGGCAATTCAAACGGCTTTTCATCATCAGCAATCGGCGGCAGTGCTTTCTGCTTTTTGATTTTCTTCTCTTTAATTAACTGTGCTTTCTCTTCTGCAATACGCTCAAGGAGCTTTGCAGCGGGTTCATCATTTGGGTCTTGTAGAACAAGCTTACCCATTACCGCCAATTGCAGGATGGTTTGTTTTAGCTGATCGATGCTCGCTTCGGTGGTGAACAAGGTATCGAAGTGCTCGCTGATTCGTGCCCAGTTTTGCATTAGCTCGTCGGCATCAGCAGAGTTGGTTAGAGAGCCCTCAGCCGTTGCCGAAGGCAACAGTAAAGAGTCTAACAGCGTAGTCACTAATACCTGATGCGCTTCAATGCTGGCTTCAGTTTGTTGCTCTAGTTGGTCGCAGAGAGTCATGAGTTCATCGACCTTGGCGACAATGCGGTGTTGTTCATTTAAAGGAGGAAGTGGTGTCAACACCTTTGAAACTACAGCTCCCGATACTTCTTTAAATGTGGTTCCACTCGCCTCAGCATCAATGTTCTTCGCTGAACGTTTCAAAAAGTAATATACGTAGTCAGATAGCTCTTGAAAAACAGGAACTACAGATTTAAACCCTTGATTTGTAGATAAATCATTTGCCGCGATTGCTGTATAGCCGATTGGAGCACGACTCGAAAACAATACACTACCTTTTGGTAAGAGTTGTGCAGAGGATTTTTCTAAGCCAAGGTCTGTGATATCACGTTTACCGCTTCCGATATACTTTGATTTTAAACCATATAAATCAGCTGGAGTAAGCCACTTAACTCCCTCTTCAGTCCAAAAGGATTCTTCACCAGACTTAGGAGTACCTCCACCAACAATCGCCCCAATATCACTCAGATAGCACCATTGCCAAGATCTAGGAATATTGAAAGGACATTCACTAGATTCAATATCATCAAGCTTCTTACTCTTTCTAAATTTTTTATCTTTGACCAACTGCGCTTTTTCTTCCGCAATTCGCTCAAGCAAAATAGAAGCAGGCTCATCAGTTGGGTCTTGCGGCACTAACTTACCGCGCACCGCTAACTCTAAGATCAGCTCACGTAGCTTCTTCACACCATAAAGCTCACGCTTTTTGCTGCTGCCACGACCAGAAGCTGACTTGGTTTTAACGGTTGAAGTCCAAATGTCGATATTGTCGGTGATCAACTGATTCATAGATGATTGGTCAGCACTCATTATTCAGCACCACCCATAGACGATTTCAGGGCTTCACCTAGAATGCCTTTAAGTTGATTGCGAAGTTGTGAGATCTCGTGCTGCTGCTGTTGGTAGTTCTCTAATAGCTCGTTTGGATCGTGACTTACCACTTCACCTTGATAAGGGTTTTTAATATCTAGGTTGAAGTTACGCTCAATGATGTCGGCGATTGGCACTTTCCATGCGTAATTATTCTCTACGCGGCTAGCAAAACCATCATCTTCATTACCCCACCAATCAATCTCTTGTTGGAACTCTTCAAATTTCATTGGCTTGGTTTTGCTGTAGTTCTTCACGCCTTCTGGGTATGGGTGCTCGTAGAACCATACGTCTTTGGTTGGCTTACCTTTGGTGAAGAACAGAATGTTGGTTTTGATGCCTGTGTATGGGTTAAATACCCCATTAGGTAAACGCACGATGGTGTGCAGGTTACACTCTTCGGTGAGCATTTTTTTGATTTTGGTTTTAACGCCTTCACCAAACAATGTACCGTCTGGCAATACTACCCCTGCGCGGCCGCCATTTTGCGTTTCTGAACCTTCGTCTAACACTTCTATGATCAGTTGTAGGAACAAATCAGCCGTTTCACGAGTTTGCATTTCGGCTGGGAAGTTCTTTTCAATGCCGTCTTCTTCTGTGCCACCAAACGGAGGGTTGGTTGCAATCACGTTAATGTTGCTGTCCCAGCTTGAAAGCGGTTTGTTCAGCGTATTGCCGTGTTTAATTTGCACTGGCACTTCAATGCCGTGCAGCATCATGTTGGTGATACACAGTAGG
>NZ_MCWZ01000223.1 GCF_002877365.1 Vibrio sp. 10N.261.55.A7 | reverse complement strand
AATTTCTATTATTTCACTCCTGTCACTAAGATGATTTCTTAACCGATTAGGAGAAATGTTATGTCGTCTATTGTTGTTGTGGGTGCCAATTGGGGTGATGAAGGTAAAGGAAGAATCGTTGATTTTCTGGCGTCAGAGGCCTCTGCCAGTATTCGTTTTCAAGGCGGAAACAACGCGGGTCATACCGTTGTGAATGACTTCGGAACGTTCAAACTGCATCAATTGCCAAGCGGCATATTTAACTCTAATTGCATCGCTGTATTAGGCCCGGGCATGGTGATCAGCCCAGCTGCCTTGAGCGAAGAGATTGCTGAAGTTCAATCGACGGGTGTGGAAGTCAATCTAAAAATCTCAGACCGAGCCACCTTATGTCTGCCTATCCACGCATTAGAAGATACCCTTGAAGAACAGCGCCTTGGCGACGCGGCGTATGGCTCAACAAGGCAAGGCATTGCACCTGCTTACGGTGATAGAGTGATGAAGAAAGGCATTCTTGTCGGTTGGTTGAATCAGCCTGAGGTCTTAGAGCAGCGCATTCAATTCATGCTTGATTGGAAAATGCCTCAGTTAAAAGCGCTTTACCCAGAGTGTGATTACAACGAAAGCGCCGCTGACATAACACAGTGGCTACTTGAAACGACCAAGGCGTGGCGTCCGTTTATCTGTAACGTCACTGAGCCGCTTAAAGCACTGCAAACCAAACAGGCAAATTTATTGTTTGAAGCGCAACTGGGTGCTGGGCGTGACTTGGTTTACGGTGAATACCCTTGGACGACATCATCAAACGTGACGGCGGCTTATGCGGGCATTGGCAGTGGACTACCGGCATTAAGACCAGAACGCGTGATTGCGGTAGCGAAATCGTTCAGCTCGTCAGTGGGTACAGGCACTTTGGTGACCGCGATGGAAGAGCAAGACAACTTCCGTGAAAGCTCTAATGAATACGGTGCAACGACTGGTCGCCCTCGTGATATGGGGTACTTTGATGCGGTAGCAACGAAAAATGGTGTTGAGCTGCAAGCCGCCACTGAGATTGCATTGACGAAAATTGACTGCTTAACGGGCATGAAGGATCTCAGAATCTGCGTTGCTTACGATGGCGAACACACTGAAAACCCAATATGGCCTCAAACTGCGGCGCTAACCCCCATCTATGAATCGATGGAAGGATGGGATGAAGATATCTCTGGTTGTCGCACGTTCGAAAGCTTACCTAAAGGCGCTCAAGACTATGTTCTGCGTATAGAAGAGTTGATGGGTGTGCCAATTACTATGGTTTCAGTTGGGCCTGAGCGCGAACAGATGATCATTCGTCGTTAGCAGCTTGTACAATCGAATTTAGAACAATGAAACCCAGTCGAGCGCTGGGTTTCTTTTTATTAGGGCTACTGTTCAGGCTGACAAAGAATAGGTGAGTTGTGAACAAGCTTTTGGCCAAAATGAGTTTGCGCAACAGTACGCCGATATCTACTCCAATAGAATTGCCTGACATTGTCTAATGGTAAAGTGAAACTACTCACTATTTCTAAACCTATATCACACATAATTAATCACTCTATTAGATACGAACCCCAAGAGCTTAATTAAGCTCTTGAATTTTAATAGTATTTACATCCTCAGCAACTTCGAAAGACTACCCTATCACTGAGCAAATAATTGCTAACGGTACCTGCAAGAACACCCGAACAAAAGGCCACATACACCATTTCTCTTTGCTCGAATAGTAAGGTTAATATAAAGAAAGTCCCTAAATTTGGTATGAGCGACACACAAGCACATGCAATTGCTTTTACAAGTTGATGCTTATTTTTACTTTCGTCGCGATCACTAAATGTCAATGTGCGATTACCAATCCATGTAAAGATCACTGCTATAAGAAAAGCAATGACTCTCGCTAGATATATATCCAGACCGAAAATCTGTACGAACGCCTCAAACGTCAAAAAATCAACGATAAAACCAAAACCACCGACTAAAAGGAAGTTGAGCTTTCGCTTGAGATCGAAATACCTAAACATTCAACCAGTATTCTTTTTCTGTTTTCTGAAACATAATTACAACCTGATATATTTTTATTAGTAGCTACCATTCGACTTTTTGAAACCACGACATAGTAGGGAGGCACTAACTCATCTTTGTGGTCATTCAAATTCAGTGCTTTCCCCGATGTATAATAACGGCCAGAGAAAGTTGGTTTGCCCTCGTAGTACACGGGCATGGACTTATCAATGTTTTCAAATAGAGCGGTATCACTCTTTTCATAGAGCAACGGGCTAGCAGCTGTAATTAGCGCGAGTACGGCGATAGGAGTAATGCTGCACAAAAGGTACTCTAAACGTCGAAAGGTTTGCATCCCAGAGACAATAAATAGAGCCAAGGCGGGAATACCCGGCAAGACATACATCTGGAGAATGTTTCCTGCAAAAGTGAATAACACCATAGGTGAGATTACCCAGAATAATAGAAACGAATTCCATCGGCGATTTACTTTATCTTTAAACATCTGCTTGCGTTTTGATTGGTTTACAAGCAAATAGACCGCAAATAGTGACCAAGGAAATGCGGTATAAAGCCAATACCACCAGATTGTCCCCTTTATTTCATCATGAGCCGATCCGTATAGATCCCCCTCCCAACCACTAACAGTAAATCGAGACCAATGTTCACCGATTATAAAGTAATCTAAAAAACCTGGGGTGGCTTGTTCTGCTAATAAATACCAGGGTGCTGAGATAATGAGAGCTAATGCCAAGCCACTAAAAATAGGTATTCGACGCCAAAACTGTCTGAAGCCCTCAAGTAAGCCATAGTTTGTAATTATCCACGGTACGACAGCAATGCCAATTAGGACTATGATGACTGGTCCCTTGATTAATAACCCAAATCCAATGCCTGCAAAGCCTAAATATGCCGAGTTTTTATCGTGACCCTCCCACGCAAAGTAGAAACCAACCATAGATATAGTCATCGCCAGTGCTAATAGAGAGTCTGTCATTAATGCGCCACTGGCGATGTAAAATCCAACAGTAGTTAGAAGAGTCAGTATTGACAGGTAAGGTGAAATGCCCTTGCGCTTAGCGACATACCCAACAATTGCTAGAGTTAATAGTCCACTGATTAGGTGCGGTAAACGTAGGAAAAATTCATTTATAGAGAACAAATTACCAGAAAATGCACTCACCCACGTTTGCATTGGCGGTTTACCCCAAAAAGGTACTCCGTAGTCGAATTGAGGTGTTAACCAATTTCCAGTGTCGACCATGATTCGGGCCATCTCACCATATCGAGCTTCTGTCGTATCCATTAAAGGATAAGCGCCGAGCGATATGAGTCTAACCACAACCACAAGTAATATGGCGATGGTTAATCGCACAGATAAACTTTGCATCATAGCTCCTTCCCTCTATTGGAAAGAATCGTAACCACTTTCTCAGATTCTTGAAAAGACCTACTTTGCTGCGACTGTATGATATATCGAGGGCGGTTTTTGACCTCTTTGTATATACGACCTACATAAGAGCCAATTAACCCTATAGACAGTAATTGGACGCCTCCTAGGGCTAATAAAGCGACCATGATAGTAGGAAACCCACTGACCGCCTCACCAAGCAATAAGGTCTTCAGTACGATGTACAGTCCATAAAAGAAGGCACTAGACGCAATAAAAAAACCCAGATAGGTGGCGAGTTGTAGCGGTTTGGTACTGAATGAAGTGATTCCATCCATTGCTAACCCAACAAGCTTCTTAAACGGCCATTTAGAGTCTCCGCTGTATCTTTCGTCGCGTTCAAATTGAATAATTTGCTGGTTAAATCCGGGCCATGCTAGCAAGCCCTTCATGTAGATGTTTTTCTCATTCAGCTTGTTCAGTTCTTGTACTACTTTTCTATCAAGTAGTCGAAAATCCCCTACATTTTCTGGAATATCACAGTTAGCTAACCGGTTTAGAGTTTTATAGAAAAGTGATGCGGATAGCTTTTTAAAAGCGGATTCTCCGTAGCGCTTACTTCGTTGCATGCAAACGACGTCGGCACCATTTTGCCAAGCTTTATACATTGAAGGAATTAACTCTGGCGGGTCTTGTAAATCCGCATCAATGATAATAGTAATATCGCCCGATGCACTTTCGAGGCCAGCGCACATTGAAGCTTCTTTCCCAAAGTTTCTACTTAGGTTTAGTAAAATGACATCATAGTAGAGATTCGTTAACCCATTAATGAGGTCTGCGGTTTTATCTTGACTTCCGTCATTGACATAGATGACCTCGCAGTGAATACCCATCGAATGTATAACGGCATTGAGTCGTGAATGAAAGCTCTCAATGACACTCTCCTCATTATACATTGGGACAATGACTGACATTTTGGCCTTGGATTGCCTAACTTGAGCGTCGGATTTCTTTGGCAAAATCATTTCCCCGCTTCATCAAATACATCTGCTGCATTTATGGCTCTTGTGAAGCCAGAAAAGATAGAATGTTGAATGAGGATTTCTTGATCTCTTCTCTCTCTCTAGCCGATTCAGAGCATCACCGTTAAACGATTTCATTATAACTCTCCTGAATGAGTAGTGAATATTTCATAGGTTACTTAACTCAATCAAGCCGATAACTAAATAAATTATTACGAAATGTTCATTAATTATATATTATCCCGGCCTGTGTTTATGTGGTTGGTTAGAGTTCGGGTTTTTTAATCCTAACTGTGTTGATTTTAATTAATGTTCTTCTAAAGAATAAGAGGTGAAAGTACTAAATAGAAATGTGGTTTGATATTGTATAT
>NZ_MCWZ01000222.1 GCF_002877365.1 Vibrio sp. 10N.261.55.A7 | reverse complement strand
CGTTTCTTTAGAGTTTGACTCTACTTCACAGCAATTAATAATTTCAAATAGTGGCCCACATGGTTTTAGCAAGTCGGGCTACGAATCGTTAATGCTTTCAAATTTAAGCTCAAAAACAAAAGAAAGGTTTATCGGAAATAAAGGACTTGGATTTAGGTCGATAATAAACTGGTCTGAATCAGTAACAGTAAGGAGTAACTCATTAGATGTTACATTCTCTAAGAAATACGCATCAAAGCTATTTGAAGAACACTTTACAGATGAAGAAAAGCTTGAATTAAGAGGCAGGCAAGGACTCTCTGGGAGTGAAGCACCATGGGCAGTTCTTTCAGTTCCTGAATATCGTGACGCACCAGAGTCTAACTGGGTGACACAGA
>NZ_MCWZ01000221.1 GCF_002877365.1 Vibrio sp. 10N.261.55.A7 | reverse complement strand
AATTGTTCAACTGGATTCAAAAACGTTTGGCATTATTGTAATGATCTATTTTTGTGGTTAAGGTGGTCATATTAAGTTTGGCGGTATGGTTTTTAACCAACTAGCAAGGCGTTAAGCAACTTACGACACACGATTTTTACAGTAAATACTTTAACTTTTAAACAACTGGCTATTGTTCGTTCCTCACTAAGTATGGCCAACAAATTTAGTCCGCTTAATGTGGGAGCTTACTCTGGAGACACTATGAATACTGATACTTTAATAATATATGTCTTTGTAGCATTTTTTTATATCATCAGCCCTGGACCTGCTGTTTTGTTAGCGATTTATAATGGAGCGGTT
>NZ_MCWZ01000220.1 GCF_002877365.1 Vibrio sp. 10N.261.55.A7 | reverse complement strand
CCATAGTGGTGTGAGTGATAAGGCCAAAAAGGCATTAAAAAACTGCAAAAAACCAACGCCAAAAAGCAACCGAATAGCACCGAGATCGTTATTGATGATCGAAATTAGACGGCCTGACGCGAATGTTTCATGGAAACTGTTCGGGAGCTGATTGAGCTTATTCAATAAGGTATTTTTAAGCGACGCTTCCGTGATGCGCCCAGGGTTCAGTGCATAGACTCTCGACAAGATACGCACAGCCACCATAGCCACCGACATCCCCACAACAATTGCAACGTAGGTATTAAGGTTATGGTCATTTTCTATTGAAGAATCATCAATCAAATCAATCGCAAGTTGGATATAACGAGGGATTTCTACCTGCAGCCAGTTAACGAGGAAAATAAAGACAATCGCAAGCAAATACGACTTTCGATTCATTTTTAGGTAGTGAACGATAAATTGCGTTTTGGTCATACAAACTCTTGGTTGGGAAGATGCGCACGAATAAGTACTCAAAGGCTCATCAATCCCTGCACTTACCATTGAATATAGTTGATA
>NZ_MCWZ01000219.1 GCF_002877365.1 Vibrio sp. 10N.261.55.A7 | reverse complement strand
ATACGGAGTTATATTAGGAAGGGCGTGCTTATAACTTCCATATTCATCTCCTTTTGTTTCAAACTTAACGGTATCGTTATCATATCCTTGGATTCTATTTCTAATGATAAAGTCTTTTAATATCCAAAGTATGATTAACTCCGGTTTACATTTGTCAATGATGGAGTTAAATATGGATTGGTCAATTCCTAATGCTAGAATTTTTAGTGCATCGTCTCTTATATCAACGTGATTATTTATTTTTAAATGTTCGCTGTATGAGTTATCAGTAGTTACCCACTGATAAGAAACATATGAGTTCACTCCTAACCATTTAAAAAACTTTTCTTGTATATTGATATCTTCAGTATTTAATTCAAATAAATCACTTGAAGCTAGGAGGTCATCAGCGCTATATACACCGGAGAATATTAGCTCAACATTAGCACCTGTAGGGAAGTCACTGCTTAGGTGTAGATCGGTTGATTTTTTAAGCTTGCCATTTTTATTTATCAAATTGACTTGTACATTACCTATTCTTTTTGGGCGATTTGTTCCTAATTGCTGATAGATTAAAAAAAGGCAAAGAGTCATTTCTGCTATATATACATTCTTTTCAACATTATTTGCGTTTATTATTTTATTTGTACTGCTAACTATCTTTGATATCAGCTCTGCTGGCTCATAACTACGTATACTAGTTACTACCTTTAATTTTCTCTGTAAGTCACGGTACCTTTCGGTTCGGGTAATATTTAATACATCAATTAACTTTTCACATAAGTTTTGATTAATAAACTCTATTTTCACAAAAGAAGGGAAAATAATATCATCAATGTTTGAGGTTATAGGTGTAAATACCTCTTCTTCGGTTGCATTTATTAGTTTACCTTCTGTATTGATTAACAGATTGTAGTTGTCGTATCCATCATTCAAATTGATAATTTCATTTATATAATTTACGCGATGCTCAATAGGGTATTCCACTAAGTACTCTGAATACAGATTAACTCTGTCTCTATATCCTTCTGTATCAGTTAACGAGCATTTCTCTACAGCATCAGTTATTTTTTCATCTAGTGGGATTAAAACTTCTGGAAAGAACACTTCACCATTGGTATCTATTAGTAACTCTGAAAAATGGTTAGTTCCCATGTAGATATAATCACCATGTTTTCTGTAGGATCCATCGATACATGGGTAAATGTCTAGCTCTAACTTAGCTTCCGATATTTTTGTATAAAATTCCAAGCCTTCTAATACAGTGTTTATTGAGTTATAACTTAATACTTTAAATGGTACCCAGCTTACTTCTTTTTCTGACGCATCTTTAGCTACTTGTATAATCAATTTTACTAGCTGTTTTAATACATAACGGTTTTTATCAGTATCATTTAGTTGGTTTCGAGAGCTATCAAGGTCAAAGGTACCATGAATTATAAATGGGAAATCAAGTTCAATTTTGGTAGGAAAGAATGAGAATAAAGTTTTACTTTCAAATGTAAGGGAACTATTGGGCAACGCAATTTTTAGGTTATAATGCTGCTTTTCGGATTTAGTACTATCTTGATATTTATCTGGAAAAGAAATTTTTCCAGAATCAAATATTTTCCAACTATCACCAGATATTTCGTAATGGTTGTGATTTTTTTCCAGAATGAATTCAGTAATTTCTCCATTAATAGTTAATTTCAATTTTTTTAAATTATTTAGAAAAAGCAAAACTTCTTTGCTTAATGAAC
>NZ_MCWZ01000218.1 GCF_002877365.1 Vibrio sp. 10N.261.55.A7 | reverse complement strand
ATGAACCTTTTTTTATCTATTCATTTCAATCCGACAAGACTATGACTGTTACCCCTACGATTACCAAGTTCTGCCATCAAACATGGCAGTTAGACTCTGTTGTTCAGTTGATAGAGAAGAACAACAATCAGCTAAATGTGGTTACTCGAGAAACACCATTTCATCCAGTGAGCCATATTTGGCCTGATCACCCAGCCGATAAAGGACAGATAACCGTCTGTGGCAGAACCCTAGATGTTGATTCTTGTTTAGTGGGCGCTGTTGAGGTGTCTACGAACACACTTTATGTCGGCTCTGAGATACCCGTTAAACGAGATGCTGATGGTTGGGCGTTTGTGGTGGTGCATTGCATAAAAGATTGTAACCTAGAGATCAACGTTGGAGATTGCATACGCCTTGAGGTCGATAAAGATTACCAGCAAGCATTGAGCAGAGGTCACAGTGCAGGACATTTAGCGTATTTAGCCTTGAATAAAATACTGACAGAATCTTATTGGCGCAAAGATGCCGATCGTAAAGACCCTCATGGTAATTACGACTTTAATAGTTATGCTCAAGTAACGAGTTTTGTCACTGAAGATACCTGTCATGATGTTTACCGTTTAGGCAAAACATTACGTAAAAGAGGCTTAAATAGCGCCCAGATGATAGAAGACCTTGTGTTGATAGCTGAACGTGTGAATCAGCAATTGGAGTATTGGATTCAGTCTAACGCGGTTGTAATGATGAGCTGTGAGGGAGAGTTCTTAACCAGCTCTCGGTATTGGTCATGTGATTTGGGAGAAGGGGCGAAAGCAACGATACCTTGTGGTGGTACACATATCACTTCGTTGGAGGAATTCCACACCCTTAAAGTCACTCTTATCCAGCTCGATGAACAGAATATTGAAATGCAAACAGATGTAAATAAGCATAACTAGAAAAGCATACGTTTTATTAAACTCTGTTTTTTTGGTTTTTAATAGTAACACTAGTTTTATGTTCTTCTGTAAATTCAAATACAG
>NZ_MCWZ01000217.1 GCF_002877365.1 Vibrio sp. 10N.261.55.A7 | reverse complement strand
ACAAACTCTAGTGAAGACTCTGACACGACTCAAAGAGAAATCGAAGTAAAAGTTACAGATGGACGTGGACTGGAATCGGAAACAGCTACAAGCTTAATTAATGTCATTCCTGTTGCTGATATTACCGTTACAAGTGACTCTATTGGCGCTGAAGATTCGCGAATTGAGCTGGACATTGATATTCCGTTAGGAAGCTCTATCACTCAATTGGAAGTGAGTGAAATCCCACCAGGTGCAGAACTATACGTTGACGGGGAAAAAGTTGCTATTACAGATGGTAAAGCAGTCTTTGATGCCAACAGCTTAACGAAAGTAGAAGTGAAACCGAAGGCAGACAGCGATGTAGACTTTAGCGTTAAAGTACAAGGCTTGGATGATAACGGTGACTCTGTAGAGCAAAGCCATGATGTAAATGTAGAAGTTACGCCTGTTGCTGATGAGCCATCACTATTCGTGTCCAATCCAACCATTTTAGCTTCAAACAACTTTGAACAAGTAGATCTTGGTCGACGCTCTTGGCGCGGTAACGTATCTGATGAAGAGCTTAATGGTGGGGATAGTGTAGGTAAATGGGCTACCGATGAAGATACTGGTCGCGGCGAAGTGGGCAAAGAGGGTGTTTATCTCGGTGGTAGGGATCAGAATAAACTGTTTGAATTAGAAGGAGGGCGTCAAGACAATACTTTGTCTACTGAGTTCGACGCAAAGGCTGGAAACTTTTATTTAATCTCATTTGATATTTCAGCGAGAAGAGTTGGTTCTTCACCAGCGACACTGTTTTTAGTTAGTGAGAGCGGGGAAAGAACTGAAATATTTGATTATGAGACCCAAGTTCAAGGTTGGTCTACCCAACAGGTAACCTTTGAAACGCCAGAAGAAGGAACTTATACATTAGTGTTTGAATCGAATCAAACAGACACTTACGGTGCTCTACTGGATAACATTGAGCTTACAACAGTAGATAACTATGGCTATGAAGACTCCTTCATTAATATTAGTGATTTAGTTGTTGGAGCTTCTAGAGATACTGATGGTTCGGAAGAGCTAACGGTTATTCTTGAAAATCTACCTAAAGGCACAATTGTTCGCACTGTTGGTGAAGATGAGATAACTGTGGGTGAAGACGGTATTGCTGACATTTCTGGTTGGGATGATCTTGTGAATCTTCAGATCAAATTCTCTGAACCAAGTCCTGAAGGTGAACCGTACCCTGTTACTGTTACTGTTACTTCCTCTGAAATGGATCCTAACTTCCCAGATGAAAGCAGAACGGTATCTGAGACCATTAATGTTACGGTAGTAGAAACCCCTCCAGTGGTTACTGAAGTTTCAAGTCTGTCAGTATCGGAAGGTGATGAGGCTATTTTTGATGTCACTCTAAGTAATGAGACTAGGCTTGAAACGCCAATCACGATGACACTTACAGATGGCACCGCATCAAGCGATTCTGATTACACCGCAACGTCAGTTGTTGTGACTTATTTTGTAGATAACGTTGAAACGACGGTCACAGTGGACGTCGACCCTACGACTGGTGAGTTTGGCTTTAAATTACCAGCGAACAATGATGGCTTTAGCGTGTCTGTCGAAACAACTGATGACAATAACGCACCTGTCTTTGAAGGAAATGAGACCTTTGTTCTTAATGTTGCTACGCAAGCGCAAGACATTGAAAGGTCAGGTGAGGCTACTATTCAAGATGGTGGTGAAAATGATGGCGATAACGATCGCCCAGTCATTGAAAGTATCTCTGATATACAAGTAGAAGAAGGTAATACAGCTACATTCACCGTGGAGCTATCGAACGAAAGTACGACTCAGACTCTTGTAAGACTTAAGTACACAGACTCAAGTGCGACCGCTCCAGAAGACTATGGC
>NZ_MCWZ01000216.1:1152-5276 GCF_002877365.1 Vibrio sp. 10N.261.55.A7 | reverse complement strand
GTTTTAGAATCAAATCCCCCGCTGCATGCCCCTCGGAATCGTTAATTTCTTTTAGTCCATCTAAATCAAAATAGATTAAATCAAATTCAGAAAAGGGGATATCTTTAAGCTTTTTGCGATTGTATAACCCAGTGAGTTCATCACGCATCGAAAGCTCTTTGGCCTTACGTTTCAATTCCGTCAACCCAATCGCGATCATGACATAAGCGAGTTGCTGCAGTCCGTCTTCGATAAACGAATCGGCAAATTCGTATTGATCACTCAGCTCGTCCAGTACTTTAATCTCGGTGACGATGTCGTAAACCTTCGTCGAGATAAGTAACCAAACACCATACTTCAGCTTAATGTTAGATTTTATCGTTGGGTTGGAAATGAAATAAATGTAGAGAACGATCGCTAAGGTGTTGGTCTCGAATACAAAGTCAAAATGTGAATCAATAGGTGTGCCTTGAGCGACGTAATACAAAAGAACGGACAATAGATACACTATGGTCGCAAAAATGACCACTCTTGAAATATCTCGCAAGCGCTATTCCTTTGGCAAATGAAATCCTAACCTAAGTATAGCTAGAAATAATAAAGCGGCTAATCGCCGCCTTATTAATTTAGAGTTCAGTTTCCAACTTTTAGACGTTGGAAGTAATCTTCGTAAAGGACACTGGCTTCACCCACTTCATCTTGCCAAACTCCACTATCCATGACTTTTTGTGGCGGGAATATGTTTGGATCATTAGCAAACTCATCAGGAAGAAGCGGGTAGGCCGCTTTCACTGGTGTCGGATAGCCAATTTCTAGGGCTACTTTAGCTGCGTTCTCAGGACGTAACAGAAAATCTATCATCTGATGCGCAGCATCGATATTCTTCGCTCCTGAAGGGATGGCTAAGCTGTCCATCCAAAAAATCGAGCCTTTCTCAGGCCATATAATATCGATTGAAGCACCTTCTTCACGGGCCATGTAAGCAGAACCATTCCACAACATGCCCAAGGACACTTCTCCAGCTAGGTAAGGGTTTGCAGGGAAATCAGAGTTAAACACCAACACATTCGGCATCAGTTTGCGAAGCTCTTGATAAGCTTCTTCAATCTCTTTTGGATCGGTCGTGTTTGGAGAATAGCCAAGCTTAGTTAATGCGATATGAAAGACTTCTCTTGAGTCGTCCATCAACATCAGCTGTCCTTCCCACTTGCTGTCCCAGAAATCGCCCCAACCAGTCAGTGAAGAACTATCAAGCATATCGGTATTCACGCCGATACCTGTTGCCCCCCAAATATATGGAATTGAAAAGGTGTTGCTCGGATCGAATGGTTTATCGAGGTAATTAGGGTCAAGACCTTCAAAGTTTGTTAGCTTACTTTTGTCGATCTCTTGAAGCATGCCTTCTTTATGCATTTTGGACACAAAGTACGTCGACGGAACGACTAGGTCATAACCAGAGCCCTGAGTTTTCAACTTGGCGTACATACTCTCGTTAGATTCATAAGTCGAGTAGATAACCTTAATTCCCGTCTCTTTCGTAAAGCTTTCTAGCACTTCATTTGGAATGTATTCTGACCAATTGTAGAAATACAGTTCTTTGTCTGCAGCAAGCGCAGCTTGCGAAAACAAAGTGACTGAGAATAAAGCTGCTATACCTAATTTACGTTTCATGATATTTCCATTATATGTAACAAAACTAAACCTAAATCTTCGCTAAGCAAAGATGAGATAAGTTTAGGGAAAAAAATGTATTTTTCAAATATATAACGAAGAATAACCAATAAATGGTTGAATGCAACAAGTCCATTGAAAGAGACTCATTGCATGACCAATGAATTGGAAAACTCGATTACTTAGACAACTTGTCTTTACTGATGAAGTGGGACAACAACACTAAGCCAAGTGAGACTATGAGCATGAGTGTCGCCAGTGCATTAACCTCTGGCGATATCCCTACTTTTACCATCGAATAGATCTTAAGGGGTAATATCTCGTAGCTTGGCCCAGTCACAAATGAACTGATAATCACGTCATCAAGTGAAAGAGTGAAGCTAAGTAACCAACCTGCTGCAATCGCGGGCTTTGCGATAGGCACAATTATTTTCATCAGTATTGTCCACTCGCTCGCGCCAAGATCTTTAGCCGCTTCTAACATTTTGACATCAAACCCTTTCAAGCGGCTATAAACGGTGACCACGACAAACGGCAGGCAAAAAGTTATGTGGGCAATAAAGAGTGTGACAAACCCTAGCTGCACACCCATCGCTAGGAATAACGCCAAAAAGGAAATCGCCATCACGATATCAGGTGACATCATGACGATGAAAAGCATCCCGTTCACGGCGGGTTTTCCTTTAAATCGATAGCGGAATAGGGCAATAGCCGTTAGACCACCAATAAGTGTTGCTGCTGTTGCCGAAAAAAGGGCGACATTAAGAGAATGCCAGGCGGCTTGCATCAAACTGTCGTTGTTTACTGACGCTTGATACCACTTTGTCGTAAAGCCTCCCCATTTCATGCCAAATTTGTTGCCATTAAATGAGTTAACAATTAATACGATGATGGGTAAGTACAAAAACAAATACACCAAGCTCATAAAACTAATTTTTGAAAATCTGCCCATTAGCTTAACTCCGAGCTGCGGTTAAATAGCTTGCCTGTTTTGTAATAGATAGTAAGCAACAGCGCCATGGCAGCGGTGAGAGCGATACTGGTTGCTGCACCAAACGGCCAATCTCGAGCATTTAAAACCTGACTCTTAATGACATTACCAACCAATAGATTTTTAGCACCACCGAGTAGATCAGATACGTAGAACATTCCTAAAGCCGGCAACAACACGAGCAAACAGCCTCCTACTATACCGGGCATCGTTAAAGGCAATGTAATGTGAAAAAATGTCTGAACCTTATTCGCACCAAGATCTTTCGCCGCTTCAATAAACGAACCGTCTAGCTTTTCGATAGTCGAATAAAGAGGCAAGATCATGAATGGCAACAATACATAAACTAAACCGATCATCACGGCTGTTTCGGTGTACATAAGGCGCAACGGTTTATCTATGATGTCTAAAGCCAATAGAGATTTATTCAAGACACCTTGAGTACCGAGTACAATTTTCAAACCATAGGTGCGTATGAGTGAGTTAGTCCAAAAAGGGACGATCACGAGAAAAAGCATGATTGGTCGTAGATGGACGGGCATCTTAGTAATGATGTACGCAAATGGATAACCGATCGCGAGACAAATCAATGTCGCCATCGTCGCCATGTAGAATGAATGCCAAAGTACTTTTAGATACAAAGGATCCATCAAGCGAGCGTAGTTACTGAGAGTGAAAGTAAAATCAATAAGGTCCGCTTCATCACGCGTCAAAAAACTCGTTGCGATGATCATGATATTGGGAACAAGCACAAACAGCGCCAACCAACTTACGATTAGCGTGATGACAGTATTTCGGAAATTAAACAGTTTGAGCATGAGTCAGCACCACCTCCCAAGTTTCAATCCACGAAATCGCCACTTTTTGGCCCAGTGAATGATCGACATCTGGGTCATCTTCGTTAAAGAACTCACTGGTCATGACTCGCATACCGGAAGGCAACTCAATCACTGAATCAAGCGTCATGCCTTTGTAGGTACGATCGATAACATGCCCGATGATGCCTGAGTTATCGGATTCTTTCAGTTCTTGAACTCTTAGATCTTCAGGCCTCAACAATACGTTTAATTGCTCACCAGGGTTTACGGCTTTGTTGTAATGAATGACCGACGGAGCGCCTTCGATCGTGACAGCAAGCCTCTCTTCATCAATGCGAGATGATACCGTTGCTTTAAACACATTAATTTCGCCAATGAATTCCGCGACGAACAGGTTTTTAGGCTCTTCATAAATCTGACGAGGTGTTCCATCTTGCTCAATCACACCGTCTTTCATCACGACAATTCTATCAGACATAGAGAGCGCTTCTTCTTGGTCGTGAGTAACAAAAATGAACGTGATTCCCAGCTGACGCTGAAGCTGCTTTAATTCAACTTGCATCTGCTTACGCAACTTATAATCAAGGGCTGATAAAGACTCATCGAGCAAGAGTACCTTCGGTTGATTGACAACAGCTCGTGCAATAGCAACACGCTGCTGCTGA
>NZ_MCWZ01000216.1:0-511 GCF_002877365.1 Vibrio sp. 10N.261.55.A7 | reverse complement strand
CTGCTGCTGACCACCAGATAACTGATGCGGCTTCTTGCTAATATGGTCTTGAAGTCGAACCATCTTTAATGCGTCTTCAACCCTGTTTGTTATCTCGCTATTAGGCACCTTTTGCATCCTCAGCCCAAACGCGACATTCTCGAAAATGGTCATATGAGGAAACAATGCATAACTCTGGAAGACGGTGTTAACAGGTCGTTGTTCTGCAGGTACGTGAGTAATATCAACACCATCGAGCATTACTGTGCCTACATCTGACTCTTCAAATCCTGCCAGTAAGCGCAGAACCGTTGTTTTCCCACACCCAGAGGGGCCTAAGATCGTCAGGAATTCGCCGTGTTGTACGTTCAAAGAAAGGTTATTGATAACGGTATTGCCATCAAAGCTTTTACTAATTGAAGATAGCTTAATAACAGGTTCACTCGTTTGAAGTTTGGTATTCAAGGTTGGCTGTTCCTTTCAATGACTGACACTCATCTATAATCGAGTGTAATACAAGATAGATTTATGG
>NZ_MCWZ01000215.1 GCF_002877365.1 Vibrio sp. 10N.261.55.A7 | reverse complement strand
CTACTTTAGAGAAGGTTTATTGGTTGCGGCAACCAATCCTAAACCGATACTTTTCTTTGTTGCACTATTCCCGCAGTTTTTGGATACAAGTTACTCAATTCTTCCACAATTTGTAATTATGACTATTGTATTTATGACATTATCGTTCCTGTCATTATCTGGTTATGGTTACTTAGCTCAGCGAGCAAAAGGAGCACTGTCAAATATAGATAGTATGAAATGGTTCCATAGAATCAGTGGTGGTCTATTTGTTGGTATGGGAACAAGCATCTTATTTATTAAAAACGAAAGCTAACAAGTTGCTGCAACGGGCTCGTCAAACTGTCACGGCTGAGCAATGCGTTATATTTCTCTCGATATTGAGTATAGAAAGGAAGTTGTATGAATTTGGACAAAGCTAAGAAACGTATAGCTAAACAGGTTAAAAAAGGTTTCAATGGTTACCCAAAAATCACGATAGCGTATTACGGAAATACCAAAGATTGTGCAACAGAAGTGGTTGTACAATTTATGCTTGGCGAAGGTGATAGCGTTCAAGAAGAGCGCTTCTCTTGTGAAACTGAAATTAGAGAGAGTGAGCTCATTCAAACGACCTTACTAAAAGTAATCGAAAGAGCCAATGTCAACTCGGTGATCGAAATTGAAGGCGTCGAAAAACTATAGTTTTGTTCTTTGTAGCCTCGGTCAGTTGGCTGAGTCGTATCCAAAATGTAAACCATCAATTTAAGCTGACACCCGACGTGCAGCGAACCCAGTAGCCAAGGTGTTTATGCTGGTTTATTTATGTTGAGTGGTTGTAATCGTAAGA
>NZ_MCWZ01000214.1 GCF_002877365.1 Vibrio sp. 10N.261.55.A7 | reverse complement strand
ATATTGATTAAGAAAGCGTCGTATTCGGCTTCTTTTATACCCGCCGCTAGAAGCTCTTCAAACATAATAGTCACTTTTTGACCATTCGGCGTTCCTAGCGAGTAGAGTTGAAAAGGGTGCTTTCCAGCAGGTAGCTCTTTATCAAATCGAGAGCCTGACTCTGGGCTGTTGATGTTCGCCCATTTGTTTCCCGCGCTTACATCGTTAGTCCAAACCTTTGGTGGTGTGTATTCATCTGTCATTTATCTATCCTTTTTATGGTGACTTGTTACACGATAGATTAAGTCGGTACTCAGAAACAAGAACCTAGCCACATTTCTACTAACAGAGCGTTTTGCTTGAATTCGGAAAGTCACCACATTCTCTATTCGTCAAAGTTCTGCATATTGCCTCCGACTCCGAATAGACACTGAGTTAATACGACGTCATTAGCAATCAGCCAGTGTATGATTAGTGCGATTCCACTACCTATACGAAATTGTTTATGTCGCTGATAACACTGACTTTTATTAACTAATTTGCTAGTCAACCATCTTGGTTTAATCGCGAGTAGCATGACGACTGTTAGAAAGGCTAATGAAATGACACCAGTACACTGGGTTAACTGATACTCTATGAAACCGAATGACATTGGCCAGCTAGCGATCGTATAAACGCTAAAATCCGTAGTGATTAATAGTGTGAAATGTTTTGTCCATAACAGTTACTCCTCATGATGAGGACGATTATGCTAGGTTGATCGTTGCCGAAAAATTATTCATACAGGGTTAACGCCAAGCTAATTCCCAACTGGTTCCGTAGGTAGGGTAGATACCGAAATGCTATGATTTAGAATGCAAAAAGCCCGCTAATT
>NZ_MCWZ01000213.1 GCF_002877365.1 Vibrio sp. 10N.261.55.A7 | reverse complement strand
GTCTTACTTCTTTTTAGCTGGCTTTTGGTCAGCTTTTTTCTTAATTACTGTTGTACCTTCGAAAGTTTCACCTTCAACGTACGCTTTACCGTAGTAAGCCGTTGTTAGAACTTCTTTCAGCTCAGTAATTAGAGGGTAACGAGGGTTTGCACCAGTACACTGGTCATCAAACGCTTCAACCGCTAGTTCATCAAGTTTAGAGATGAAGTCAGCTTCGTTAACGCCAGCTTCTTGGATAGATAGCGGGATATCTAGGTCTTTCTTAAGCTCTTCTAACCAAGTCAGTAGACGTTCAATCTTCTGAGCTGTACGGTCACCAGCTTGGCTTAGGCCTAGGTGGTCAGCGACTTCAGCGTAACGACGACGGGCTTGTGGACGGTCGTACTGAGAGAATGCAGTCTGCTTAGTTGGGTTATCGTTCGCGTTGTAACGTACAACGTTAGAGATAAGTAGTGCGTTAGCTAGACCGTGTGGTAGGTGGAACTCAGCACCAATTTTGTGAGCCATAGAGTGACACACACCTAGGAATGCGTTCGCAAACGCTACACCAGCGATAGTTGCTGCGTTGTGTACTTTCTCACGAGCGATTGGGTCAGCCGCACCATTTTTGTAGCTAGATGGTAGGTATTCTTTCAGCATCTTAAGTGCTTGAAGAGCTTGACCGTCTGAGTATTCGTTCGCTAGAACAGATACGTAAGCTTCAAGAGCGTGAGTTACTGCATCGTAACCACCGAACGCTGTTAGCGACTTAGGCATGTTCATTACTAGGTTCGCATCAACGATAGCCATGTTTGGCGTAATTTCGTAATCAGCTAGTGGGTACTTAGCACCAGTCTTGTCGTCTGTAACAACAGCGAATGGAGTAACCTCTGAACCTGTACCTGAAGTCGTCGTGATACATACAAGCTCAGCTTTTTGACCCATTTTAGGGAACTTGTAGATACGTTTACGGATATCCATAAAGCGCATTGCAAGTTCTTCAAAGTGAGTGTCTGGGTGCTCGTACATAACCCACATGATCTTAGCCGCATCCATTGGAGAACCGCCACCTAGAGCAAGGATTACGTCAGGCTGGAAGCTCTTCATTGCTTCAGCGCCTTTCTCAACGACAGATAGTGTAGGATCCGCTTCTACATCAAAGAATACTTGAACTTCGATGCCTTGAGCTTTAAGCAGACGAACAACGTCATCAGCGTAGCCATTGTTAAATAGGAAACGGTCAGTTACTAGGAATGCGCGTTTCTTACCTTCTAGGTCGCCAAGAGCGATTGGAAGGCTACCACGACGGAAGTAGATAGACTTAGGTAGTTTGTGCCACAACATGTTTTCAGCTCGCTTCGCTACAGTTTTCTTGTTGATAAGGTGCTTAGGACCTACGTTCTCAGAGATAGAGTTACCACCCCATGAACCACAACCAAGTGTTAGAGATGGCGCAACGTTAAAGTTGTACAGATCACCGATACCACCGTGAGTCGATGGGATGTTAACAAGAATACGTGCTGTTTTTAGCTTGTCACCGAAGTAACGAATACGGTCTGTATTTGTATCTTGGTTTGTGTAAAGGCCAGATGTATGACCGATACCACCGATTTCAACCATAGTTACTGCTTGAGCGACAGCATCTTCGAAGTCATCTGCGCGGAATAAACCTAGAGTTGGAGACAGTTTCTCGTGAGCGAATTCGTCTTCAACACTTACTTTACCAAGACCTTCACCAACAAGAACTTTCGTGTCAGCTGGCACTTTAACACCCGCCATTTCAGCGATTGCTGGAGCAGGCTGACCTACGATTTTCGCATTTAGGTTACCGTCGATAAGCAGTACTTTACGTACTTTGTCTGCTTCAGCTTTGCTCAATACGTATGCTTTGTGAGAGGCGAAACGCTCTTTCACTTCGTCGTATACTTCATCAACAACAATAGCCGCTTGCTCAGAAGCACATACAACACCGTTATCAAACGTCTTAGACATTAGGATAGAAGCTACCGCACGCTTGATGTCAGCTGTTTCGTCAATAACGATTGGCACGTTACCCGCACCAACACCGATAGCTGGCTTACCTGAAGAGTATGCAGCTTTAACCATGCCTGGACCACCAGTAGCAAGGATAAGTGCAATACCGTCGTGCTTCATAAGTGCGTTTGAAAGCTCTACTGAAGGCTGGTCAATCCAACCGATGATATCTTTTGGAGCGCCCGCTGCTACCGCCGCGTCTAGAACGAGTTTCGCTGCGTCGTTCGTAGAGTTTTTAGCGCGTGGGTGTGGAGAGAAGATGATACCGTTACGAGTCTTCAGAGAGATTAGTGATTTGAAGATTGCTGTTGAAGTTGGGTTTGTTGTTGGAACGATACCACAGATAATACCGATTGGTTCTGCAATCGTCATTGTACCCAAGCTGTCATCTTCTTCTAAGATGCCACATGTTTTTTCGTCTTTATACTTGTTATAGATAAATTCTGAAGCAAAGTGGTTTTTGATTACCTTATCTTCAACGATACCCATTCCAGACTCTTCTACCGCTTGTTGCGCTAGAGGGATACGAGCATGGTTAGCTGCTAAAGATGCTGCACGGAAGATAGCATCAACTTTTTCTTGAGAGAAAGTTGAGAACTCTTCTTGAGCTGCTTTTACGCGAGCGACTAGAGCATCTAGTTCAGCTAAGTTAGTTACAGGCATAGTGGATCTCCTAAAATAAATAAATATTAAAAACTTTTTATTAAGATTGCGTTGATATGTTGAATAATATCGTTGTCAAGCTCAGAGCCAACCACACAGACTTAGTAAATTGCTTTCAGGACTGAGTATAATATTTCACACCACGAAAGAAATTGACTCAGATCAGTTATCAAAAATCAATTACCCACAAAGTAGTGTAAAAATTACAATACAACCACTAAATCACTGACTTTAAACGATATAAATAAAAATTCCGTATGATTAAAAAT
>NZ_MCWZ01000212.1:1165-24374 GCF_002877365.1 Vibrio sp. 10N.261.55.A7 | reverse complement strand
TAGACGCGATATACACAAATCAAATAAATCCCCTGCGTTTTTATCCCCCCTATACTTTTCAATTACTTATCAGATGCATATAAAAAGGCCTCTAGAAAGAGGCCTTAGATTCGCGCTGAAAGATGAGTATATTCTCGAAAGTAAGACTTGGTTTTACAAGCCCAATTCGTCAGAAAGCGCTTCAATTTCTTTCAGGTCCATCTTATGTACTTGAAGCATTTGATTGATCTGACTTAAGCGAGAATTGGCTTCATCTTGTTTGTCACAAGAGTCAGACTTCGCATCCCATGACGTGCCATCCAGATAAACGTCGCACTGAGCTTTGAGTGTCTCGATAATCGGCAACAGCTTTTCGCGTTCTTGATCGAGATCTTCAACTTCCTGTTGGATTCGTAACTCTTTTTGGAAAAGCTCACGCGAGCGCTCAAACATACTGGCTTGCATATCCGCTTGGCGGCTCAAACGATTATTCTGATTATCGGCATCGGCAATCAATTCCGTTTGGCTTGAGACTTGTGCCTCTAAAGATAAGTTCACCTTTTCAAGTTCGGCAACAAGCTCTTCGAGCTTTTCTATTTCTAGCTTGTGCTTCTCTTTTTCGCTAGTGAGTTCCTGTTTCATTTTCTCGGCTAACTTGTCGTCAATTTTGGCAACCTTCTCTTCCACCTCAACAACCAACTGCTTTTTATCCGTCAGCAGCTGTTGGTACTGGGCCTCCAGCACATGATAGGTTTGTTCCCACTTCTTTGCCGTTGTCGCCGAGCCTATAAGCCCACCCAAAGCAAGCCCAATCAAACAAGCGATCACTATGTACAAATAAGTTCGTTTATCTCGCTCTTCGACGACAACAACATCGTCGCCATCAAATTGTTCAATATCATTTTGCTTGCTCAATTTCTTCTCCTAGAAACAGCGATACATCAAATTCACTATCGTATTAGTTCTGTAACCATAATAGAGGCAGTATAAAGCAAGAAACCTACCACCAATGTCACGGCAATGCCTTTTTGTACTTTTTCGTTAGTGCGATAACGAATTAGGATAAACGTCAATGCAGATATAAAAACAATCGCCAGTAACCTAGTCATTCCCTTTCCTCCATTAACACCGTTTATGCCCCAGAAACATCCGTACAAAAACGGAGCATGTCTTTCTATTTTATACTATTTCGCCTCTGCGAATAAGTTAAGATTAGACTTCTGCACTTCTAACTGGAGATTAAATACGCAATCAGATTTTTTGCTAGTGACATCGCATGCTGTATTCAGTACTATCACCGCTGCAAATTGCCTAACCAAGGCAATTGTTCCGATGAAGACTGCAGGAGAGCGGTATTTAACCAGAAATTAACAACTGGTTAGCATTACCCACCGAAGAAGTAAATCTTTCAGGTGCTTTGTACTAATGAAAATTAGAAAAGCGTGGACTGTTGTTGGAGGAACCTCTGGAGAGAACCGTACTACTTTGTTGTAGAAATCGGTCGCCGAAGGAGCAAGCTTTGTCTCGACAAAGTGAAACTCTCAGGCAAAAGGACAGAGGAGTGGAAAGACCTTACAACGTTTCTTGTTGCGATTAAAAAGTGGCAAGTGCAAAACTAAGCGTAACCAATAGCCTCAGGTTTACTGAATCGTTATTTTGTGTGATTTCTAACGATGCGTCACACCCTTTCCCTCTTCTCCTTATATTTTGTTTTTTTAAGGGGAAATCATGAACAACATTCAATCTATTCTTCAATCAATCGACCACTTCATTTGGGGGCCACCGCTTCTAATCTTGCTCGTGGGTACCGGTCTTTACTTCACTTTTCGTTTAGGTTTACTTCAATTTCGACACCTACCAACCGCATTGAAGCTGGTCTTTTCAAGAAATTCCGATACCAAAAGTAAAGGCGATGTGTCGAGTTTCGCCGCACTTTGTACAGCACTTTCAGCAACCATAGGCACGGGTAACATAGTCGGTGTTGCAACAGCCATTAAATTGGGTGGGCCTGGTGCACTCTTTTGGATGTGGTTGGCTGCCATATTCGGTATGGCGACCAAGTACGCGGAGTGTTTACTGGCGGTAAAATACCGAAAAGTGGATGCAAACGGCCAGATGGTCGGCGGCCCTATGTACTACCTGCAATACGGCGTGGGATCTAAAGCTCTCGCGGTGATGTTTGCGGTATTCGCCCTTGGTGTAGCTTGCTTTGGTATAGGTACATTTCCACAAGTTAATGCCATTCTTGACGCCAGCGAACTTTCATTTGGTGTTGGCCGAGAGGTCTCAGCGCCCATTCTCACTATACTCGTCGCGTGCGTAACACTTGGTGGTATCCAATCGATCGCAAAGGTTGCTGGAAAAGTCGTACCTGTCATGGCTGTTTTTTATGTGGTGACCTGTGCAAGCGTGATCATTCTTAATGCCGACAAGCTTTTTGATGCCGTCGAGTTAGTCTTAGTGTCTGCATTCACTCCAACGGCGGCAAGCGGCGGCTTCTTGGGTGCGAGCATTATGCTTGCCATTCAATCGGGTATCGCTCGTGGTGTCTTCTCTAATGAATCGGGGCTCGGCAGTGCGCCGATGGCGGCAGCAGCAGCAAAGACGGACTCTTGCGTGAAGCAAGGCCTGATATCAATGACAGGTACCTTCTTTGATACCATCATTATCTGCACAATGACGGGGTTGGCATTGATCCTAACAGGAGCTTGGCAAAGTGATTTCTCGGGCGCAGCGATGACTACACACGCATTCGCGGAAGGGTTAAGTTCAGATACGTTCGGCCCAATGATGGTTTCCATCGGCTTAATGTTCTTTGCTTTCACCACCATCTTAGGCTGGAACTACTACGGCGAACGTTGTGTGGTTTTCTTACTAGGAACGAAAGCCGTACTGCCGTACAAGATCATCTTCATTGCCTTGGTTGCTTCTGGCGCATTCTTGCATCTTGATATGATTTGGATTATTGCCGACATCGTCAATGGCTTAATGGCAATCCCTAACCTGATTGGCCTTATCGCTCTTCGCCATGTCGTGATTGAAGAAACGAAGCGTTACTTTTCAACCATCGCCACCTCTGCTTCACCTGCAAAAGTGACAATATAACTGGGTTTAAAAGAATCAAGGCTGAGTGACTCACTTTAAAGGCAAGCACGATACATCGCTTGCCTTTTCTGCAAATAGAGAGTCTACAAATGGTGAGAAGCTAAATCTCTGCGTTATTGGGCTGTTTTTGTTCTATGCTCACTAGGAGGGAACAAAAACATCATGGAGGATGGCTATGTTTGACAAACTACAAGACAAAACAGCGCTTGGAATATTGTTAGTGGTCCTTTCTTTAATTCTGTTCTCATGGCCGATTGCCACAGACATCGGTTTCTCACCCGTTACTCTTGTTCTCACATTGTTGGTTAGCCTATTGGCGGCAATACTGGCTTTCGCATGGCTAACCCATGAAACCCGCTAACTTGGCTCCACTGGCGAGTCTTCCAGCAGCAGTTTAATACCCAGCAAAACCAATACCGCCCCTGTTGTCCCTTCCATCCATTTTAAAAAGCTTGCGTTGTTAAGTAAGGATTTGGCTTGATTCAAGGCACCAGATAACCCGCACTGCCAAAGCATAGCAATAACAAAGTGAATCGAAGCCATTAGGAACGATTGCATCAATGCCGAGCCATTCGGATCGATAAACTGAGGAAGGAAAGCAAGATAGAAAACCGCCGTTTTAGGGTTCAACACGTTAGACAAGAAGCCCTCTCTAAATGAACGAAAACGTTCTACTTGTCCAATATTACTAGAATGCACACTGAGTGCGGAGTGCCCACTGCGCATCGCCCGAAGACTATTGATACCAAGCCATATCAAATACCCCGCGCCAATCATTTTCACGAGCTGAAACAACTCCGCTGATTGCGCCAAAATAGCGGAAATACCAATAGCAGAGAACAAAGCGTGCACATACAACCCGCTACAAATACCGAAACTGGTCACCACACCATCCGATAAACCTCCTCGAGAGGTATTACGCAATACCATGGCCGTATCTAGCCCTGGTGTGAGCGTTAAGATAGTAATAGCGATAATAAAGGCTTCGATATTGATAATGGACATAAGCAAGCTCAGTTAACTGGGTTTCAATGAATCTTCAAAAATAACCAGTTGTTTGAACAAAAGCTACTGTTAAATTGACGTTACTTGGTTTCTACACTGGCTCTTCCACCATTTATCTCCGATTCTTTCATGGTTTATTGCCATAAGAAAGCAGGAGGATTCTTACCTCCTTGAGAATCACTAAAAGATTGATACACTTAAGTCACTTTTCTTCGTCATGGAAGGCTTTCGTATGAGCGCATTTCAAAAACTTGTAGAACACTCAAAAACCATCTCACACTTTAATCACCTAGCGGCTATCTGCGGGTGGGATCAGGCGTCAATGATGCCATCGGGAGGCAACCAAGCTCGCTCGGAAGCGATGGCGCAGTTGTCCGTCCATATTCATGGTTTGCTTACCCAACCTCAACTGGCTGAATGGTTTGAGAAAGCCGAAGCAGAATCTCTAAACGCACAAGACACATCGTCGCTTCGCGAGTTGAAACGCCAATGGCAGCAAGCCAATGTTCTTCCTGAGGCCTTGGTTCAAGCGAAATCGCTTGCCGGATCTCAATGCGAACATGCGTGGCGTAGCCAACGTGGAAGCAACGATTGGCAAGGGTTTGAAAAAAACTGGTCTGAAGTCGTCAAGCTTTCTCAAGAAGAAGCCCAAATCAGAGCCGAAGCCACTGGCCTTTCACCGTATGATGCCATGCTTGACATCTATGAACCTGGTACGACATCGGCCTCACTTGATGCGCTCTTTTCTGATGTAAAAACGTGGCTGCCATCCCTCATTGATGACGTTATCGAAAAACAGAAATCTGAGGCATTCATTAGCCCTGAAGGGCGCTTTGAAACGGAGCACCAAAAAGCACTTGGGTTAGAAGTAATGAAACTGCTGCAGTTCGATTTTGAGCATGGCCGTTTAGATGAAAGTGTCCACCCTTTCTGTGGCGGAGTGCCTTCTGACGTAAGGATTACGACAAGGTATGATGAATCTGAATTTGTTCAATCGTTAATGGGGATCGTTCACGAAACCGGACATGCACGATATGAGCAAGGCTTACCAAAATCGTTGTCGGGTCTTCCTACGGGTGAAGCTCGTTCTATGGGCATCCACGAATCCCAATCTCTATTTTTCGAGATGCAAGTGGGTCGCAGTGATGCCTTCATTCAACACCTAGCCTCACTGGCTGGTAAGCAGTTTTCTTCACATGACGCATCATTGTTTGGATTTAATAACTTCCAAAAGCTGTACACACGTGTGAAAAAGGACTTTATCCGAGTGGATGCCGATGAACTGACCTACCCTGCGCACGTCATCTTACGTTATGAAATAGAACGTGACTTGATAAACGGAAAGATCAAACACACTGACGTGCCTGAACTGTGGAATCAAAAAATGCAGCAGTATTTAGGTTTATCCACCGACGGCAACTTTAAAAATGGGTGTATGCAAGACATTCACTGGACAGACGGCGCATTTGGCTATTTCCCTAGCTACACATTAGGTGCAATGTATGCCGCTCAGTTTATGTCATCAATGACTAAAACCGTTGATGTAAATGGCGCTATTGAATCTGGTGACCTATCGCCAATATTCACTTGGCTAGGCGACAATATTTGGAGCAAAGGCAGCTTATTAACGACGGATGAGTTGGTTAAGCAAGCTACGGGTGAAACACTCAACGCTCAGTTTTTCCAAGATCACTTGAGAGCTCGCTATCTTTAATTGAATGACTGAATGGAACCGAGTGCGCAAGCACTTTTAGTGGAGTGCTCAGTAAACGTGCCATTAAGCGGATGTTTGCGCAGGGCTACCCAAGAACTTGATAGTATTTGGGTAGCCCACTTTACTAGACAGAAAACAAACCAAGCACACTATGGTTGTAAGTTTCGGGTCTTCTATACAATTCACTCATGTAATCAAACCAGGTTTGTCTCGTTTTCTACTCTTTTTAGCTTGGTCTTTCTAAAAAAATACCATCCGACCCAAAGGCTCGCGGTCAAAACGGCAGCAGTGATCAGCGCAGGCTTCGGGTTACCCAATGAACTGATTGAGCCGGAATACGCTGCAATCATGCAATACGGCACCGAACTCAGAAGCCATGCAAACATAAATCGTGACAACGTCATGTTTGTTGCCCCTGCTAAACATGCTGTTACCTCAGGTAATATTGGTACGGCTCGGCTTAGCAAAATCATTCCCAACCCGTTTCTTTGGAATGCAGACTTCGCTTCATTAATCTTGGCTTCATCTTTCAGTAGAAATAGAAGGACTCTGTCTCCATAACGCTTACCTAAGCCGTAACCAGCAAGACCTGCGAGACTCATGCCTACAATGGCAAATAACGCCCCTAAGCCGCTGCCTAAAAAGAAGCCGGCTAGCACGGTTACTGTCAGGGTAGGCATAGCGATGGCAATGTCAGCAAGTAACAACACGACGGTCAGCCCACCCACATAAAGTGGAGAAAGTGCCTGTGCGTGAGTTAGCCACGATTCGATTTGTTCAATGCTCAAAACGCCCGTCACTTTTAACAATACGAAGGTCGTTGCAAATATCGCTGCGAGTATCAACATCGCTTTAATTAGCGGTTTCATGGGCCATCTCCTATGGGTATACCATTTCAATGCTGAGACCTGAACCAAGCTCTGACGCATTAATCTTCGAGCGCTTGTAAACCGGTGCGCCTGTTAATGTGACCTTTTGCTTATTGGAAAAACCCAACCCTTCTGCGGGATAAATCCCCGTCCAATTTTTCGTGACGCGCCCATTTTCATCTTCATCATGAAGCACTTTAATGGCGACTTCTTCTTCATTCACCTCAAAGTGAAACTGCATCGTCTCACTCTGCGCCTTGAGTGTTTGTTGATGAACCGCTCGATCATGCTGCTTCGGGAACCCGTCATCGGTGAAGATAAAAACGATGATGTTTCCACCTCGCTTATGTTCAATCCCTGTTACCGTTATTTCGCTTGATATTGCACCTGTCGTTTTGCTCATCAGTAATACTCCTAAGCATGCTAGTTTCCAATTCATTATCGTTTCCTTATCTATCCATCTCTCGCGCTATGTGTCTCACCCACTACATAGTTAGATGTTCTAAGCCGTTTTCATTAGCTTCGACGCCACCTTTGGCGAGAGTCTATTCAACAAACGAAGGACTCGAACTTTCCCAATGTCGTTGTCTTGAACACCATTCACCACACCACTGAGCAGTTGATCGACGGCATCTTGTACCGTCATCTTTCCTTTCCCTCTCCCTTCAGTCATTTTCGTATCAACCAGCGGCATCAAAGCCTGTTGCACATCAACATTGGAGCCCTCTAGTTGGTACCGTAAGGAGATAGAAAAAGAGTTGAGCGCTGCCTTTGTCGCGCAATACACCGCTGAGGAGGTTTTAGGCGCTATCGCAAGGCCTGAGTTAACATTGAGGATGACATTTTTATTCGAATCTTCACTCTCTGTATTCATCAAAGCAGGCAGTAGGAGATAGCAAAGACTGCATATTGACGTGAAATTCGTTACGATCTCCGATTGAATCGTTTCATAATTAAAGTCATCACTATTGAATGCCGCTGGAAACTGAACCGCTGCATTATTGATGAGCATGTTTATCTTTGGGAAGCGCTTTATCAGTTCATTGGCGGCCCACTCCACATCACTGATGTCACTAAGATCTACTCTAAAAGTTTTTACTCCGTAGGTTGAAACCAGTTTATCCAGCTTCTCTTCGTCTCGGCCCAGTACTATCACTTCATTGGCTTTGCATAATCGTTTCACGATCTCAAGACCAATACCTGATGTGCCTCCAGTGATAACAATAACTTGGTTTAATAATTTCACTCGCTTCTCCCTTTTCGCTGTATGCTTTAAGCTAGTGAGCAATCTAAACAATCAATCAGCGTTCAGCGTTAACTTGGGTTAAAACGGATGGAATTTTCTAAATTTATTAACTGCGAAGGGCAGCCAATTGCCAAGGCAGCTGGAGAGCATGTGTTCATGCAAGGTGAGAATGACGATTCGTTGTATCTAATAAAGCAGGGGGTGGTAAAAGCGTATTATCTCACGTCAGACGGACAAGAACGCGTTAAATCATTCCTAAGTGATGGTGATGTCATTGGTAGTATGTCAGCCGCGTATCAAAAGCAAAAAACAACATTTGGCCTGATCTGTTTAGAGCCGACACAGGTACTCAAATTCAATTTTGAGCAGCTTTATCTGCAAAGCCAAAGCAACCACCAACTGGCTCGAGAAATTATCGACCTCTTATTAGCGTTTGCGATGAAAAAAGAGGCAAGAGAACGAGAGCTGCTATGTCTTAGTGCAGAGCAGCGCTACCAAGACTTGATAGCCAAATCGCCAGATTTAATGGAGAAAGTCACTCAAAACGATATTGCTCGATACCTTGGCGTGACACCGGTTGGCCTCAGCCGAATAAAGCATCGCCTATTAAATTCCAATCCTTCCAAGTGAAATAAGATCCGTTCATTATAAGGAAATTCAATGTGTTACTTGTTCATATATGAATTGCTCATCCGAGACGAGCAATCCAATAGTAAGAAAGATGATTACGCCTTCTTTACATATTTAGCCGTCACGAGCATTTCACCAATGCCATCCACCTTACAATCGAGCTGATGATCTTTGCCCTCAATGATTCGCTTAATGATAGCTTTAGAGCCAATTTTCATGATGAGCGAGCTGCCTTTCACTTTCAGGTCTTTTATCAGTGTCACTTTCATGCCTTCTTCCAACAGCGCACCATTCACATCGTGTACTTTAAAGGCGTTTTCTTCGAGCTCTTGAGGATTCCACTCATGGGCACATTCAGGACAGATAAGCTGATTTTGATCTTGATAAACAAAGGTAGATTGGCAAGCCGGGCATGGAGGAATAGACATAAATAGGTGATTTTTAGTTAACTGATTTGCTCACTATCATAATGACTCTATTCAGCCTTAGCGAGCATTTTTTAGGTTTCCGATTGCGCCGATGATAGTAATAAAAACGATGACTCAAAGGCTGAGCAATCAGCATTTCAAGATAAGGAAAATGTGTGAGTACCAGACTTTTTACTGCCGAGACATAAGCAGGTTTGCACCAGAAAAAGCGAGAAACGTGGCGCAAGCTTTGTTAAAGCGCTTCGCCATTTCAGGTTTTGAAAACCAATGCCTTAGATACATTCCAAACAAGGAATAGAGTGAAATAGCGAGCATTTCCAGCAAAAGGAATATGCCGCCTAATACAAAAAATTGTTGATTCACACTCTCTTGAACATTCACAAACTGTGGCAAAAAGGCCGTAAAGATCAATATCGCCTTTGGGTTTCCGGCCGCGAGTAGAAACTCTTGCTTAGCCAATTCAAATCGACTTTGGTCTTGTTCAACCTGTGCAATTGGGCTAGCTTCGCTGCGCCATAAGTTAAACGCAATCCACAGTAGATAAAGAGTACCAACCACCTTAATGGCAAAAAATAGCACTTCAGACGTATACAGTACGACAGCTAACCCTGATGCCGCCAATGCAATCATTCCAGCAAAAGCCCAAATACGCCCCACCCCAGCAAAACACGCCGCGCGAAAGCCAAAGCATCGCGCATTGTTCATCGATAAAAGGTTATTCGGCCCTGGGGTCATATTCAACGCAAAGCAAGCTGGGATAAAAAATAGTAGCGTCCAGATATCCATCGTATGTCTCTATCATTCCATTGAGCCTTATCAGGGCTAAATTTCAAAGCACTCGTTTACAACGTTTGTGTGCGATTTTTCGAATGCTATTTATTGAACGGATCACCTAATCAATCGCGTTTTTACTTAACGCGATTTTTCCAGCAAGAACGATCAGTAACCCGCCAGAAACACCCTCAATAACACGTGTATAGCGAGCCATCTTAGGGTTACTGAACAACCAACTTCCAACCACCGCATAGACTATATTGCATAAGGTTGCTAAGCCACTGAACAATGTGCCCAAAATTAATAATTGCATGGTGACTGAGCCACTGTTCACATCAACAAACTGTGGTAAAAAAGATAGGAAAAACAAGGCGACTTTGGGATTCAAAATACTGACAATAACCCCTTGTTTAAATATCCCTTTATCTGAACCAGAGCCCGCTTCTACTGAAAATGACGACGTGCCCTTGAGCATGTTTCTCACCGACATTACGCCAAGATAGAGAAGATAGGCTGCACCTAAGTATTTGACGATACTAAAAACAATTGCGGAGTTGAGGACCAACGCTGACAAGCCGACCACTGCTGCGAATGTATGGAAAAAGTACCCGACGCCAAGCCCTAGCGCTGCTTTTAATCCTATGCCGAGCTTACCCTTCATACTATTTGAAACGATATAAACGACATCGGGACCTGGAATCAGGTTGATTGACAAAGAGGCGATGGCAAATAGTAATAATGTCTGTACGTCCATGTTCACTCCATAAATGTGTTCGGCGTTAACTCTATGCCGTTTGTGTATCACTCGGTTAGCCGACTATATTGTCATATAAACGGTCTAAGTCGTATCAACCCTTGTAGCAATTAAGAGATTTTCAACAATGAAATCTAACGATAGCGAGTAAGTTTGTGCTTCAAATTCGCCTTCACAGATAACCATTCATTGTTAATAATCGAGAAAACGACTGTGTCTCGATAACTGCCGTCAGCCATTTGTTGATGGTTACGTAAAACTCCGTCTTGTTTTGCCCCTAAACGCGTGATGGCCGCACGCGAAGCTTGGTTGTGCCAGTGCGTTCTAAATTCGACAGCGATGGCAGATAAACTCTCAAAGGCATGAGCCAACAAGAGCTGCTTACATTCAGTGTTTACCGCCGTTTTTTGACATCGCTTTGCATACCAGGTGTGCCCTATTTCGACGCGCTTATTTTTTGTATCTGCATTGCAATAGCGTGTTGTACCGATCACTTTTTGCGATAGATTATCGACCACAACGAAGGGAAGTGAGCGACCTACCTTTTGCTCAGAGAGCGCAAACTCGATATAGCTTTCAACGGTTTGGTCTGTAGGCACAGAAGTGAACCACAGATTCCATAACTCACCGTCTGAGGCTGCCTCAAGTAAGTCATTCGCATGACTCCTACGCAGCGGTATTAATGTGACAACGTGCCCTTTCAGCTCCGTTTCGGTTAACCATTGTTCAGTTTGCATTACCAATTCCTTGTGGTTTTCATGATCACTTTACGCATTGATTTCTAGTTACATTGATAAGCCAACAACACGTCCATCTAAAAGTACATGCGTCTAAAAACACTCTATCGCACTTTACTGTTTATATTCAAATGATTACGCAACATGACTCGAAATCATAATCGTGAGCAATAAAAGCGTGAATGAGTCACCACGCCCATCATTTCCCTTACTGTGGCGCAGCGGCGTTACTCGCCAGAAATTCATGCAACGCTGACGGCGATGATGCGAGTTGGTCGGGTGATACCCTTAGCTTCCCTAGAATCCAAGGGGCGGACGTTTGTGGAACCATCGTCGCTGCCGGCAAAAACGTTGATGATAAACGTATTGGTCAACGCGTTATCATTGAGCCTTGTTTGAGTAGAGCCAATAGCGAAGATCTACGTTCTCCTTGGTATTACGGTTCAGAATGTGATGGTGGATTCGCCGAGTATACCGTGGTAGATACTCAACACGCCTATGCGGTGAAGAGTGAGTTAACAGACATTGAACTCGCCTCGTTCCCCTGCTCTTACTCAACCGCTGAGAACATGTTAACGAGAGCCAATGTTTGTTCAAAAGACACCGTGCTGATCTCAGGCGCATCTGGTGGCGTCGGCTCTGCGGCCATTCAATTGGCAAAAGCGCGTGGCGCGCAGGTTATCGCAATTACAAGCCCCCAAAAAAGCGCAGCAACTATTAGACTTAGGTGCGGTGCGGATCGGATTGTCTTTCGAGGCGAAAATCTAGTGGAGGCATTGGGTGAAAACAGCGTAAATGTCGTCGTTGATTTAGTGGCAGGGCCACAATGGCCACAGCTTTTAGAGGTATTAAAACCAGGTAGCCGCTATGCGGTATCAGGAGCGATTGCCGGTGCGATGGTTGAACTGGATGTGCGTACTCTTTACCTCAAAGACTTAAGCTTCTTCGGCTGTACTGTACTTGAAAAGCCTGTCTTCCAGAACCTAGTTAACTACATCGAGCAAGGCCAAATACAGCCCATCGTGGCGAAATCGTTTTCTTTAAATGAGATAAACGCCGCGCAGTCATTCTTCTTAGAAAAAGGGCATGCGGGTAAAATTGTGTTACGCGTAAAAAATGAGACCTAGAAAAGCACTCCGGCTAGATAAAGAAACACGTTCGCTTCTTCTCTAAGTGCCACCATGAAAATTAAACGGGCTTTGTACTCAACGTGAATACAAAGCCCGATTCGCTCTAGCCTAAACCTGTTGGAGACTAATTCTGGTCGACCCAAATAATCTCATCGGTGTTGAAGCCTCTTTCTTTAGACATAGTAAGAAAGCGATCTTTAAGCGCCGAGTCTACGGTCTTTGTTCTTGCTAACAGCCATAAGTATTCGTTGTTAGGGCCTGACACGAATGCGTATTGGTAGTTCTCTTTGTCGAGATCAAACACGACATATGAACCATAGAAGGGGCCAAAAAACGATACTTTCAAATACCCTTCATTGCTTTCATTAACGAAATAGGCCTTTCCTTCTGCTTGTTGCCACTCATCGTCCTCTTGAGAATAACCCCGATTGATAACGCGAACACCGCCGTCACTTTTCAGAGTGTAGTTCGCACTGACTTGGCTCAACCCTTCTTCAAATGAATGATCCAACCTCGCCACTTCGTACCACTCCCCCAAATACTCTTCTAACTGAAAACCAGAGACTGGCGTCACTCTCTCTGGCATCCCCAAGCAACCCGACAACGCAAATGAAACCATAATCACAAGCAATTTATGCACATTCTTCTCCTAGACATTCATCTGATGTCATTTATAATTATTCTTACAGTTACTTTTTACTTACGAATCCATCGCGTAAACCGATCACTAAAACTGTTAAAAAATAACCTTTTATCGTGCCCCTAGCTCAAAACATTCAATCTTCAGATAGCGTGTAGTAGCGCTCAACATTTTCCGTCACTCGCCCCCATTCAGAAGTGCGCACACGATTTTGGTGGCTCTCAAATGCCAATCTGTCGACAAACTCCTCATAGACGTCATAACGATACAAGTCCTCTTCATGCGGTGTCACATGAAAGACCAAACACCCTTTTTCTGCTCGCGTGAGATCAATGTGAGTGATCAATGCCTGCTTCACACTTGTGAGATCCGCTTCAGGTATCACTATGTAGCCTTGCAAAACAACTTTGCCCATACCGCTTCAGTTTCCTTTTAAATGAGAGATTGGTTGCCTGATCACAACCCAAGAATAGCCCGTGTTGAATTATCACGATAGACGTCCATCACTGAACTCGAAAGCGTATTCGCTAACCACTTCGATACCAAAGCGTTAACTAATGATGACTCTTTACGCCTTGGACTAACGAATACGCAATGCTCACCATAATTACGCCGACCATAAACTCCAATATTTTCCATGCCTTTGGCTTCTCAAACAAGGGTGCGAGTAACCTGGCGCCATAGCCAAGAGAGAAAAAGAAAACAAAGGAAGCGCACACTGCGCCCAAGGCAAAAACCGTTTGATTCGGGTGATATTGCGTTGAAATGGATCCAAGCAGTACAACAGTATCGAGATAGACATGGGGATTTAGCCAAGTAAACGCTAGACACATCACCACCACTTTTGAAAGAGAACTCTTCGATTCTAGGCTCGTCTCTAAAGCATGGGTTGCGGTGAGTGATGATTTAAAACTCAAAAACGCATACAAAGCCAAAAAGATAGCGCCACCATAGCGCGCAACCACTTCAATTTGAGGAAACTGCTGAACTATGACGCCAAAGCCTGCGACACCAAAACTAATAAGAAGCGCATCAGATAAAGCACACACAGCACATACAATGAACACATGCTGATTTTTCAAACCTTGCTTTAGTACAAACGCATTTTGAGAGCCTATCGCTAAAATCAATGATAGGCCCAAGGAGAATCCTGCTAAGAATGTGGTCATTGCGCTCAATCCATGAACTAATTTTTGGAAAGACTATTACACCTTCCTAGCAAATACCATCATAAATGAGAGAGTTAGAGTCGCTGAAAATGAAAACATCTACGAACAGTTTACTGCCCTTCTAGGTAGGCATCTGACTCTAAATCCGTGTTCTGTTTCGATAACGCTCTTAGTTCAGAGGCGTGTAAAACAAACATTGAAAACGATGCATGAATCACCAACATAGCCACTAAAGCAAACGAAGAGAGGGTTAAAAGCATAAAACCAATAGCGAATGTCAGACTCGATGCGATAACAATGGCTTTGCTTTTGAATTTGTTCTCCATAACAATCATCCCTAATGTGATCAACTTGATACCATGTTAGCGATAGTTAGGCAGGCATACTTGAAGACAGTTAACAGTTATCACCCCTTGTTATCAAATAATGTATAGCATTCAGGGTTTTATTGATGTGCGACAATGACTCAAAAAACAGGCCTATCCCAATTAGGCCTGTTTAAGCGCACGTAACTCAACGATCACACGCGTTTATTTTATTGACGAGAATAGCCTAGCAACCTGAAATCCCAGTTTTCCACTTTTTCAGTCGCGATTCTCTCCATAACTTTCGACATCCAGCTATCAGAAAGCTTACTTTGCTGCTTCAGCATAGCTAATCCCTCTTTGTTCAAAGGATCACCAAAGAAGATGTCACAGACTTCTTTTATAGACAGTGGGTTGTCTACTTGGCCGACTAACTCTAGCGGCGAATCAGCACTCACCATTCCTGGGCGAATGACTCGATAGAGCCAACCACAGCGACTGATTGTTTGCATATCAACCGATAAATCGTCCACTCCCCATCGCTTATTAAGCTTAAAGCAAGGAGAGCGCGGCTGACTCACCTCAATAATGGCTTCACCCCAGCGATATTGATCCCCAATACAAACGGATTCTTCAGTCATGCCTTCTGAACTGATATTTTCTCCCATGCCAGGGGCTTGCCAATCAATATCTGCGCCGTGCTTTTCTTTCCAGTATTGGTAGTGCTCGATTGGGTATTGGTGCAAGGCTCGTTCAGTACCACCATGATGACGCTGATCCGCACACTGGTCTCCCTCTAATCCTTCATTCGAAAGGTAAACCGCCCCTTCTACTAGACGTTTGTTGATTGCGGTTTCAAACCCGTAGCAGCTTTGAACTTCGCCACGGTAAATGCCATTGAGATGAACTGTATTCGTCATTATTGATTCTTCGCGAGATTGGGTTATTATGAAAATAAAATACCACAGTACAGGCCGACGCTGAATAATAGGCGTATCTAATTATTGGGATTCTTGTTTAAAAACCTGCGCTTAATGGACATATTCATTCTTTACACGCCGAAACATATAAACGCAATAATCTACCGATGTTCAAGCCCAAGAGCAGTCATGTTTCCACCAGCAGTACCTAATAAAAGGATGAGGTTTAGCTCTTACCTAATAGAATAATATTAAGCCATGGCACCGTTCAGCCGTTAAAAGCCGTGAGGCATGGATTCTCGATCTTGATAATCTGAACCGCAGACTGCGCAGCGATAATAGCTAATGTGGTTTGTTGTGTCGTCGGTGCTAAAGACAATCCCTGCAATCAAGCTCAAGAGTTGATAGTGCCAAGCGTTCTTCTTCTTTGTTTGCGCTTCCACTTCTGATGGAGTCAATGCTGCGTGCTCAGTCGATTGATTGCACTTTCCGCAATACAGCGCCTTGCTTTTTTCATTCATCATCTTTGATTCCTAAGGTCAAATGTTTCAATAGCAAAATTGAAGTTTAGGATTGGCTCATTCCTAAAAGTGATATCTGGTTTTGCATTGTCTCAGGTGAGGTAGAGACACATTAGAGAAACTATAACACATTGATTTAATTATCAACTCCGCCAATTGCAAAGCAAGTAAAGGCGAAGTCAATGCGATTGGTTCACATTGGCTTTAGGAAAACCTTTTTTTGGGAGGGGGGAGAAAATGAAGGGATAGCGTTCAATATTAAGATTTGGAATGTTGCCAATGCCCTATCAGAGATTGACTTAGAACAGCCAGTAAGAACGCCCTACTGCTAATGCTAATGCTAATGCTAATGCTAATGCTAATGCTAATGCTAATGCTACGCAGAGGATATGAAAATGGCGAAGGTACGATGCTAGTGAATAATAGAAAGCACCATTCTCTCATTCGTTCGTTGCTCTTCCACTTCAAGAATGACGCCATGAAAATCTTCTGTGGCCAAGGCTAATTTAACCATTTCAACCTGATCAACACTGAATCGCTTAGACAGTGACGCGAGTGCTGCTTGCGCTAGAGTCAGTGGCACCTTGACTGTATCATCTTGATTTCCATCAACAAACGTTTCAATCAATAAAGTTTTCATAAAACATCCTTAGTGTAATGGGTGAACAACTTCAGAATGCCACCATTCAAATTTGAAACACAAAGCCTTACTAGTTGGGCGCTTTGATCACGAACCCTTTTTCAATGCCCGCCTGAAAGCCTACTTTTTCGTACAGTTTGTGCGCTGAAAAACGTGTCTCTCCTGACAATAAGACGACTTGGTAGCAGTTTAGTTCCCACGCAAGCTCAAGCGCTTTTTCCATTACCTTTTGGCTCAAACCTCGTCGTCTGAAATGCTCACTGGTAATGACATGCTCAATAATCCCAAATGATTTACCTGCATTAGTGACCGTTGGAACAAGACCAAGCTGACACGTTGATGCCAATTGACCATCAATTTCAGCCACGATATGTTGGGTGTTCGGATTCGCTAACATGTCATGCCATGTAGTCATTAATTCAGTTTCTGAAACTACAGGATCATTTCCTCGTAGCTCTTTGTACAAGGATAAAATTCCACTCAAGTCATCTTCTACCGCTAAGCGAATCAGCGCCATCTTACCCACTCCTTTCTTTCCTAAATATCTAAAATCGTTACATCAATTCATAAATAGGGTTGAACCACTGACATGCAATGCTCTACCGTATTTTGCTTCTCCCCTACAGGAGCAACGTAATAAATGGCCTCTCTCGCCTCGACCGGGCTAGCCAGCTTGCTGATCACCCAAGTTGCCAAGTACTGAGAAGACAAACAACCGCCGGCTGTCGCCATATTTCCACTTGCATAAAATGGCTGCTCTAACACGTCCACTCCGGCATCAATCACCCAAGGCTTGGTTGTCAGGTCCGTGCACGCTGGTCTTCCATCCAACAAATTAAGTACTGACATCATTAACGTTCCGGAGCATTGAGCACCAATCAACTGCTGACTAGAGTCAAGCTTCAGGCGTGACATAATCATACTATTGTTGGCAATCTCTCTAGTGAGAATCCCACTACCAAAAAGAACCACATCCGCTTTATTGGCGAACTCCAATGGTTGCTGTGCGTCTATTTTTATCCCATTCATCGACGTCACAGATGGACTAGGGCTCGTAATTTGAACGTTCCAACCCATTGGTTTCATGCGGTTTAGAATTCCTGCCGCGATAAAAGAGTCCAGTTCATTAAAGCCTTCGAAAGTGAGTATTGCGATATCCATGCGGTTTTATCCTTTTGCTACGTTGTTGCCATTTATTAGCTGATACGCTGCTCGATAAAGAACAGAAAATTGAGGTGACGACTCTAAGTGAATATGACTTAGTCAGTGGCCGTAGAGCTGCCAAAATCCAAGCAGATACAGAGATAAAGCAAATGACTCCTGTGCGTGAATTCAATCCGTAAACTCAGTACCTTGTTTACCACCAATAAAATAAGCGTGTCCAATACAAATCGCGCTATTACGATTTAACGATTTAACGATTTAACGATTTAACGATTTAGTCAGGAAAGTGAGAGCGGAATCTAGAGGATAGTTTTCCAACACCATTTGACACTGATAGCCGTGCTTTTCATAAAACGGTCTGGCTTGAAAGCTGAGTGTATCAACCAATGCGGATTGGCACCCTTTTGAAACGGCGCACTGTTCTATTCGCTTTAGTAGTTCACTTCCAATGCGCTCTCCCCTGACTGACGCATCGACCCAAAGATATTTAACCAAAAGCCAATTGCCCCACACATCGCCAATGACCCCAGCGATCTTAACGTCACCATCAAGCGCGTAACACGCAACCATCTCCTTGTTCACACCTTGCAGAAAAGGTTTATTGTGTTCTATCAGCCCGGCTCTAATGTCGGTGATATCACGTTCAGTGGGGTTAAAATCTAGTTGAAATTCCATGACACACCGTCACTTATTCCTAGCTACAGGCTTTGAGAAAATAACAAAAGGTATCGCGAGTGGGCCAACCAAAACAGCGGTTAGCGACCAAAATATCGTATTGGCTCTACGGCGCTTCGAAACCAGAAAACAAATAACCACAGAAATAAGATTAATCAAAATGAGTACAGCCATTGCCCTTCCTCTTCAATAACGCCAACCAATCATTGGAACTCGGCCTAAATGGGCTGATAACTCGGTGCTATTCGCGCCATAAAATACATATCAATGTATCGCCCGCCTTTAAAAGTGCTCATACGCTTTGTCCCCTCGATCTCAAAACCTACCGTTTTATAGAGGGACACCGCAGCCTCATTGCTCGTGTGTACCTCAAGTTCAAGGCGCACCAAATTTACCCAATTATCCGCTTGGTTGATCGCTTCTATCATCAAAGCTTTTCCAACACCCTGCCCTTGAAACTCTGGATGGACAGATATCGCAATACTTGCGCAGTGCTTTTCCCGAGACTTGCTCACTAGAAACAAGGTTACGTGTCCAACGACTTTACCGTCAGTTTCTGCGACAAGCGTATAGTTATCAGGGTTTTCAAACAGGCTCGCGACCTGATTTGAACTCAAATAAGGCAACTGGGATGTGTATTCTGTTACCGACGTAAAGCTATAAATATCGAAGATATCTTTACTGTCTGTTTGTTCTAAATGGCGAATTCTCAATGCGTTATCCTTCTTTTTATCTCTTACGTTTAGCCATCAATAAGCGCTTCAAATGTTCTCGGTGAAATAAGTGTCGGTACTGATACTGTGATTGGCTATCGTACACAGAAAAATGGACGGCGATTTCGTGTCCGAACTGTATTGGACATGACCGTCTGAAGACCAAATAGAATTGTTTCCGGCAACTTGCCAACCACCCGTTTCAGAAATATGGTTACTCAGCAGAACTGGACACTGAATTTCCTTCGCAATATCCGCAAGTCGACACGAATCAGACTGAAAACCTGACTCCGAAATGAGTGCGCTGGCGATATAAATATCCGCGCCATTTTCATGAGCATTTCCCCAGTGCTTGTCACTAGAGAAATCGGCACAAATTGCCAACGCAATGCGACTCCCTTTTACATCGATAAAGCAATCGTGATTTCCCGCCGAACAATATTGTTCCTCACCCGTGTGCAAGTACTGCTTTGAATAGAATTCCGTGCGTCCATCAGGATAACAAATCACCGCACCAATCGTCGGTTTTGAAGAAGTGTCAGCAATCAACGGGCAACCTGCGATAACCACGATTTTATTGACCACGGCCGCTTGTGATAACTCGTGAAAATGCTCCGGCTCTTTTGCCATTGCCCAGTCTTGTACCCGATCAAGCTCGTAGCCCGTCAACGAGAGTTCAGGAAAAACGACGATGTCGGCCCCATGGGCTGAAGATTGCTGAATTTGAAAAAGATGGTTGGCAATATTGGTTTGAACATCCCCTTCAACAACAGGAACCTGGGCGAGGCTAATCACGATTGTCATTTAACACATCCTTAATGAGGTATTCCATAAAAACTCTACAAGCCGTTTTCGTTCCCGATGATTTTCCTTGCCACAACAGGAAAGATTGCGTGCACTTTCGATACTAAATCACTCACTGTGAGCAATCTAGTTGAAAGTACGTAACAGAGAGCTTTGTTTAAGAAATGAGAGATAAACGTAATCAGTAATCGAGCTTATGAAAGAATCTGTCTTCGCACCAAGGCACCTTAATCGGGCGATTAAAGGTTATTTGAATGTGCACATAGAGCTAATAAACAAAAGCCCAACGGAGACAATTTTGGTCAAGCGTTGGGCCGGTTAGACGTTCACTCAAAAATGAACAACTTGTTGATACTAGGTGCTAGTTATTGGCGTCATAATCTATGACAGCCTGTTTCAGCTTCGCGATATCAGAGGCGCATAAGTGGCGCTTTATGGCTTCAAATTTTTCAGCCGGCCAATCATAGATCTTCAACGCAATGAGCTGTTCGATAGTAGCGGGCTCAAAGCGCGTCTTCACCAATGTCGCAGGCGACCCGCCAACGACACTGTAAGGAGCAACATCTTTTGTCACGACACTGTTCGCCGCAACGATCGCCCCTTCCCCAATCGAAACGCCAGGCATTATCATGGCTCTCATCCCAAGCCATGCACCATCGCCAATGACGGTATCACCTTTGCCTACATAAGCTTCATCAATGAAGTCCATAAATGGATACAAACAGAACCAATCAGCCCGATGCGTATGATTCCCACCCATTAAGATCACTACCTCTGCGCCAATGCAGACATAGTCTCCGATATTGAGCTTATCTATCTCCCACCTAGGTTCACGGTCACGAGTCATTTCATCACCATGCAGGTATCTAACGACAGATTGCTCAAAACCATTATCCCAGCAGTCACTGTAATAACTGTGCTTTCCCTTAACGATAATATTCGGATTAGTGACAACTTCGTGCAGCAATTGAAACTTTGACCAATGCTTGTTTTGCATGTTTAACCTCAACTTGTTTAAAAATAAAGACTATTAGTAAAACACGTCTATCGTCAGTGGATTCTTGGCTGCTTGAGTAATGGGTTAGATGGCATGATTTGGCTCTGGGAAAATAAAAGCTGATGGTAGCACACGAAAGAGCCTAAAGGGACAGGCGTTAACATACATAAATGGGTAACGCCATTGTCCATCCGTTTAAATAATTAACCCATCGATACCGCATTCGCTCCAATGAGCACAAGCACACTGACGGCACCAAATAGAAGCCAAGACCGATGCTTTTCTAGAGCCCTAATCACGACTTAACGCTTTTTCACAAGCTCGTTGGGTTTTCAATAACGAGAGGAGCATCAATGGCTAGTCTCATGAGATCTTGATGCTAATCGATGATTGACTTTATCGCAGTGAGACCAAATACCGAAGGCTCTAGAGCGTCTAACGCTAAGTCCTTAATTGTCAGTTTTCCTACGGCAATTTAGGTAGGATTCTTCTCGCCATTCCATGCTAGATCTATACCCGCAAGCTTCATTGTGTCTACACTTTAATCCGGGCGAAGGGTTCGGTATAGAGGAAACATTGTGCAACATGCATTGAGCCTGTGAAACTGACATCAAATTACAGTGAGTTTTTCAATCAAAGCAGGTCAGCCAAGTACAAAGAAAATCACCGTACAACTAGATAATTTTAAAACTTGAGTCGAAGATATTACCCCCGTATGGCTCTACTACCCAAATGGGACAAGCTGAACCGATAGTATCAGGCGACGAAACTCTTTCGGTGGTACAATCGTTGGCTGGCGATCTGCAATCAAATAATCATTCCAACAGAGCGCAGCCGCACCGGAGTGTCTTCATGAAAGAATGTAACCAATGTGGTAAATGCTGTATTAAATACGGTGATGGCGATCTTGCTGCTACTCAGGAAGAAATCGATCTTTGGGAGCTATTTAACCCTGAAATATTCGAATACGTGAAAGATGGCAAAATCTGGTTTGACCCTAAAACTAAGGTTCAACTGTCCTATTGCCCTTTCCTTGAAATTGCCCCTAAGAAAAAGTCAGACAGCCAAGACATGTACACATGCAGCATTTACCTTGATAGACCTGAAGATTGTCGCCATTACCCAACTTACATTAACGAAATGGTGCGTGATGGATGTGAAATGATAGAGGCTGTAGACCTCGATAATCCAAAGAATGCTCAGACCCATTTAGACCAATTAATGAGGCTAAGCAGACCTTCTCACGGTTAGTGAAGTAATAGTGGATTTAAGGATGACCGAGCACGAATGCGGCCTCTTTTGTCCAGGCCGCTGATTTCTCAACGTCATTTAACCCTGTTTTTGAAGATCCTCACTTACGACTTATGGATACACGTAGACCTAGTGAAGTTCTGGTGTGTTATAAAAGTGCCGGGCTTGAAAAACCAATATTCATAAATAAAGCCTTACCATATGAATACATCATTGAAAGTTAGCGCTTGGATCGCAGTCGTTTGTTATGTTCATGCCGATTGATAGCCAAACCGAGCCAAGTAATGCCACACCTTTTTGACTTCTTGCTCATCGTAGCCCTGCTCTGTAACGGCTAAACCAAGAATTTGCGCATTAAATTTTCCGCTTTGGGCGAGTTCTTTAGCGAGCTCAAGGTAACGCTCGCTTCGATAGTCAGGATAATTGCTCATTTTCTCAAGACTGAGCTCAAAACCATTATGCCATTTAATTGGAACACCCAGTGCCAAAGCCTGTTGTTCGATAGGGCTAGCGCGGAAAATTGGGTCTAGAACAAGGCATTCGATGTCATCTTTAACCGATACTTCCCCGTGTATGTGCGCTTCGAAATAGTCATCGAGTAAATCTGAGTTTGACGCTAATGCTTTCTCGATTAAAACGGACACTCGGTTGTAAACAGCGAAATCTTCAGGCTCAAAATAACTGTCGGGGTAGCAAAATGTGGTGCGCTCAGAGACATGATGTTTAAGTTGAAAGTATGAGGAACCAAAACGCGGAGACGCGCCTGTTTCATGATTTCTGAAGTTTAAAGCACCATACTTGGGCCTAAGGCTATTTGGAGCGCCATCATATGCCCCATCAAAGACACGTTGTTCCCACAGCCAACGCTCACCGCCAGCATAAGCGGTCAAGCCCCCATTGCCTGTACCCGTTTCAAATTGGGATTTCAGATAACCATCCTCTGAAATAGCCTGAAGTATCGGTTTATTTTCAGCAGTAAAGCGATCTGGATGGAAATTAACAGTAATAGCACTGACCATTGAAGACTCAAGGCCTTGAG
>NZ_MCWZ01000212.1:0-421 GCF_002877365.1 Vibrio sp. 10N.261.55.A7 | reverse complement strand
AAGACTCAAGGCCTTGAGACTTCAATCTGATATTTTCAATTGCTTGCTCTACTGCATTTTTAGCCATGATTCATAATGACCTTGTTTCCTATAATCGATAAAAACGTAACACCTTGCTAAGTAGTTAACACTACAAACTTTACCAAGCATATCAAAATCGAAGCTGGGGGTGCTAAGCGTTTAAAAGCCCCCCGCCTTTTTTGTAATTTGGCAGGATTACTTGAGTCTTATGTACGTCGTCTGAGTCTTAAACACTTCATCCGAGTTATAGACACTTCACTCTCGCTTTACAGCATTTCGTCGCAAAGAAATCATTAACCCCACAACATCATTTATTATCTATTGCATTAAACAACGACGTTAAAAAGGACAACAAAATGACTCAAACAATGCACACAAACACGAAAGAAGAAGGCGTAAT
>NZ_MCWZ01000211.1 GCF_002877365.1 Vibrio sp. 10N.261.55.A7 | reverse complement strand
GCGATACTAGCTCAGTTGGTAGAGCGCAACCTTGCCAAGGTTGAGGTCATCGGTTCGAACCCGATGTATCGCTCCAAATTGGTTTTTATTGTTTGATGTTTAGAACGGTAAAACAAAGTCTCATTGTCTTAAACAATGCATCCGGACGCGGGATGGAGCAGTTTGGTAGCTCGTCGGGCTCATAACCCGAAGGTCGTCGGTTCAAATCCGGCTCCCGCAACCACATTACAGTTAAACGCCCAGCTCCTTGCCAGAAGGCAATAGAGCAGCGGTTAACTCATGCGATACTAGCTCAGT
>NZ_MCWZ01000210.1 GCF_002877365.1 Vibrio sp. 10N.261.55.A7 | reverse complement strand
AGATTCATAGCAGCAACCGGACACGTCGATTGCCTAATGTAAATAAAAAAGAAAAGGTTCCCTACTCCATCAACCCGCTAAAAAAGAGGTCATCATTCGTCAAAAAAACAGACTATTAGTAAACTACGTTGAAATTAGATTTATTCGCATGGTGCATACCAAATATTTCCATCTTTGGAGCACTCCTGTAAATAAGTCCCATCTGCATAATTGTACGTTCTGAGCCACCCTCCATGAGAATCGCGAACAGTGGTCAACTGATCATATGAGCCTTCGGATAAATATTCATATTTAACTCGTTTCCACGAATCGGAACCATGACTGGTATCCTCGTCAAAAGCATAAGATAGGTAATTTAAAACGTCTAAGCTATCTCTTGATAATGCGTTCACTGTTTTCTCTATATCAGAAAAATCACTGTACTGAATATTATTATCGTAGTAA
>NZ_MCWZ01000209.1 GCF_002877365.1 Vibrio sp. 10N.261.55.A7 | reverse complement strand
GAGCGTTCAAAGAAGAAGAACCGCAAACCTATCGCTATCTCGAAGTAGAGAAAGCACTGTTATCGGGTCTCATTGCTGATATCGGGTTATTTTGTATGGTAAACGAATACCATCAGTACTTAGAAAATGGCAACTATCTCGACATTCAAATTGCATTGCAGATTTTTGATTCTCAATGTTCCGACTCTAGTAAGTTGGTCTTAAACAGCTGGGGTTTTGACGAAGACTTCATTAGCGTAGCAACAAACCAGGACCATACGTCAAAAAGCAACGTTCCACTTAGCTATTTAGAACTTGCTAGAATAGCCAACCATATCCTGTTGTTCAGACGTAAAGATGAAGACATAGATGATCATTTCGTTGAATTTGATACGACTGGCGCAGATGTACTCTACAAATTAACCAATCTAAGTGAAATCGACTTCAATACAAAAATTAGTGACGTTATAAGTGCTAGCGGTTTGTAGTCAGCCAATAGTATTTAGACATTGAGCCTCACTATCGAGTAAAAATGACCACATAGGAATCTGAATGTTCTCAGGGATGATTTTCATTTTTGCCCCACTCGTTGTGGGGTATTTTATTTCCATTTCTAAGCCCAACACCCTCAACTACATTAATAAAACGACGTCATATCTTATCTACGTCATCTTATTTCTTATGGGATTAAGCTTAGCGGCACTCGATAATCTCGGCCAAAACCTACAGCTGATCATAAAATTTACCGCTACTTTTTTTGTTTTCATTGGCGCCTGTAATTTAGCTGTTCTTCCGTTGATAGATAAGTTCTATCCAATCTCTACTGATACC
>NZ_MCWZ01000208.1 GCF_002877365.1 Vibrio sp. 10N.261.55.A7 | reverse complement strand
CAACAACCAATCACAGTTATTGTTCGTCAGCTTTCCAAATTGTTAAAGAGCAGATTTTGTTCTTTCGAACGAAACCATTTTTAAAAACACTCATAAGAATGCGCTTAAAGATGGTGGAGCTATGCGGGATCGAACCGCAGACCTCCTGCGTGCAAGGCAGGCGCTCTCCCAGCTGAGCTATAGCCCCAAAAACTTAATGCTTTAAAGCCAACTCTTTTTGGGAAAAGAATTGGTGGGTCTGAGTGGACTTGAACCACCGACCTCCCGCTTATCAGGCGAGCGCTCTAACCAGCTGAGCTACAGACCCAGCATTAAACTCTTAACTTTTTAAAC
>NZ_MCWZ01000207.1 GCF_002877365.1 Vibrio sp. 10N.261.55.A7 | reverse complement strand
GAATAACGTCGTAGGTGAGATCATTACTGCAAGCGGTGACGGTTTGACTGTTTTTTGGCGTCAGAGAAAAAAAGAATATCCCCAAACAAAGACTCGTTAGCGTCAAAGTTGGTTCTTTCGCAATGGCACTGAAAGTGAAAAGAATAACATAGCAGATCAGAAAAATTGGAGGGTAGGCCGTGATGTTCTCAAGCCACCAACGAGGCAGGGTGTAATGCGATACTGTCCAAAGAATAGCTGGTGATAGTACGGCTAACCACAATAATAATTTCAACGATACCAACCAGTTACTTGGTGAGTGATAGTTACAGTATGGCTTAGTTTTTTCAAGATTATCGACTATTTATTCAGTTAATAAAAAAGAGCCTTGAATCAGGCTCTCTTGTTTCTTACAACTTGGTTCTTAATCGTTACGCTTTTTGCTCTGTCACAAATTCAGCAACGCCAGAGTCCATTTCCTTTGCTTGGCTCGATACTGAGTCAACTTCTGCTAAACATTGCTGCGCAGATTGCATGTTGCTATCCGAAATACTGTTCAACTCAGTTATGGACTCACTGACCTGATTCATAACGATTCCTTGCTCTTCAATTGCGGAAGCGATACGTTCAGAATTTGATTGTATGTTGTCCATATCCGTTAATATGAGAGACAGGCTGTCGTCTAGTGTCTGTGATGCGGTCAATGTTTGTTCGCCTTGCTCGTTACATTGTTCGATATTCACAACAACGGTAGACATTTGTTTCTGGATTGAATCAACCACTTTTGTGATCTCTTCAGTTGATTGATGAGTGCGGCTTGCTAACGCCCTTACTTCATCAGCAACA
>NZ_MCWZ01000206.1 GCF_002877365.1 Vibrio sp. 10N.261.55.A7 | reverse complement strand
TCCTGTCTGACTCTCTGACGTTGATTTTTGTCTTAAATATTTGTTCATCTATGAATACGCCAGTGCTGCCGTGACCAACAAAAAGTTGCACTGACTTTCCAAGTGACATTTGAACAATTTCTGGGTCAGTGTGTTGAATTCGGACCTTCTGAATTTTCCAATCTGTCTGAGTTAATGCTTGAATGAGTTCTTCGATATAGAGAATGGCAAAAAGCTCCCCCCAGATAAAGCTTGGTGTATCTTCATAAACGGCGCCTCGACAGAACCAATGTGATGACCCTTCTTGAACCAAACTGACTCTGCTTCCTGGTGTATCGTATGAATAGACGTCATTGGAAATGGTTAGCGCATCTTGCACGGTTTCGCATTTTTCAAACATTCCAAGTATTTGAGGAATCACTCGCTGGCGAAAAGCAATTCTTAACAGTTGGCTGAAGTTATTTACGCCTACTTGTGAAGATAGCAAATACACCATACGCCTTACGGGTTCGATGGGCAGAAAATCTTTGTTTGTATCGTAAAGATCAGGAGGAAGGCCAGAATCTCTAAGAATTTCATGAACGTTTATATTGTGATCAGAGAAGACGTCCAACAATATCTTTGTGTAACCGGTGCGCATCATAGGCAAAGAATTAGAAGGTTTCTCGGTCAAGATACAATCCTCACGTTATCGTTAATCTTATTCATTGAATTATTGCTTAGACCATCGACTTTGCTTATCCCGACAGATGAGCTGATTTCGTCGATGATTATAGGCAGTACTTAAAGAATACTTGTTTTTCAGAGATATGCTTTGGCTGCATTGATATTGACTATCAATAGTGTGACAAGTTAGAGATTATGACAACATTTAGAAATAAACGACTAAATTTACACATGTTTTTGCTAGTAGATATTTAAAAGTTCAATAGTTCAAGCTATAAATAGTAGTAAGAAATCGATCAATTTATTAC
>NZ_MCWZ01000205.1 GCF_002877365.1 Vibrio sp. 10N.261.55.A7 | reverse complement strand
TCCGCCACTTATACATGAGGCCTCAGCATATGCTGAGGCCTTTTTGTTTTTGGTGAAACACACTTTTCACCGAAACAAAGTACCTATCTAATTTAGCTCACTCTTCAGCATTCACACTCATGACGATTAGAAACTTCACTTGTGAAAGCCAGGCTTTCTATTCCTAAAAGCCACCTTTGCGAAGTTCAGTTTTTCAAATGCTATTTTACCCTTCTTAATTTCGATGGTTTTATTTGGTTCTTATTTGGTTTTAATGACTTACTTAATAATGAAATTGTTCAGCTGAACAGTTCTTTATGCATGTACTTTTTATAAGTCTTAAGAAAAAAGGATTTAGTGGCATGGCGAAGTCTCTTGATTTTTGAGATTACTTTAAAATTCAGTTCTACAGTTCTACA
>NZ_MCWZ01000204.1 GCF_002877365.1 Vibrio sp. 10N.261.55.A7 | reverse complement strand
GTCTTCAATGGATTCAGGCTTGAACCGTAACGCAGGTATCTTCGTTATGAACTTCTACAGCCCAATCCTTCGTAAAGACGCGACTCAACGTGAACTTGTTATCGTAAGTAAAATTACAACGATTGCGATGGGTCTATTAATCATCAGCATCGGCCTGTTCATCAACTCACTACGTCATCTAAGCCTCTTTGATATCGTAATGAACGTTGGCGCACTCATTGGCTTCCCTATGCTTATTCCTGTACTACTTGGTATGTGGATCCGCAAAACACCTGACTGGGCTGGTTGGTCTACGCTAGTTGTCGGTGGTATCGTTTCTTACGTCTTTGGTATCTCTCTACAAGCAGGTCACATCGAAAGCCTATTTGGTATGGAGCAAGAGCTAACTGGACGTGAGTGGAATGACTTGAAAGTAGGTCTAAGTCTCGCAGCACACGTTATCTTCACCGGTGGTTACTTCATCCTAACGACTTATTTCTACAAAGGCCTAACGGCTGAACGTGAAAAAGAAGTTGACCAATTATTTGTTAACTGGAACACGCCTGTTATCTCTGAAGGCGAAGAACAAAGAGACCTAGACACTAAACAACGCTCAATGCTTGGTAAGCTAATCAGCACAGCAGGTTTTGGTATCTTAGCAATGGCTCTTATTCCAAACGAACCAACAGGTCGTCTACTGTTCTTGCTTTGTGGTTCAATTGTTCTAACGGTTGGTATCTTATTGGTTAATGCTTCTAAGAACGGCGCAAAACAATTAGCTAACTAGTTGCTTTTCTAACCAATTAATTGTCATACTTATAGCCCATATACTTGAAAGAGTATGTGGGCTTTTTAGCACAGAAACATCCGATCTGCCGTTTAACAAACATGAATAAAATGTGACCAAGGACAAGTAAATTCATTCAAAATACTGATTTTATCGTCGCCCCTTACGCTTATTTGTATTACAATAAGATGTAACGCAATAGCCTTTCACTAATTACTGTATAAGAGAGTTAGCATGAGTAATAAAGAGCCTCTTGATGCCATCAGAAAGATGAAGCTGGAAAACGACACTTCAGCGGGCAACCTAGTCGACCTACTCCCTATCGAAGTTCAAAAGCGCGATTTCGATCTGTCTTTTCTTGAAAACCTGAGCGAAGCACGCCCGCGTTTACTTGTTCAAGCAAAAGATCTAACAGAATTTAAAGCGAAGGTGCAGGCTGATGAATCACACTGC
>NZ_MCWZ01000203.1 GCF_002877365.1 Vibrio sp. 10N.261.55.A7 | reverse complement strand
TTTGATCAACAACGCCCTGTTAAAGCGTTAATTTAAGCGAGTTGGTTTTTAAAACTCGCTTGTTGAATTTTAGGCTGATTTTTCATCTCGTAAGAAGTAAGAAGTAAGAAGTAAGAAGTAAGAAGTAAGAAGTAAGAAGTAAGAAGTAAGAAGTAAGAAGTAAGACTTTTCTAAGGTGAGTAACGCCACTCTTATCGCCGAATACAACGTCTTTAAATGTCCATTCTGTTGGATTTGCGGAGGAATATCTCAGCAATAAAATTCGATCTGTCTCGAAACAATCTCTCGTCATATCAATATTTTGCGTTTTTAATCAAGCGTATTTCTCAAAAAATGAACTGAGTACAAGTTTGTAATCTCAAACCTGATACATTGAACCAATATCACACTATTTGGTGATTCAGGGGAAGTTATGAGCAAAATGTCAGCAGCCTTACGCGCTTTGTTTGGGATTGAAACCTCAACAACGAAAAAGCAAAACATGGTGAGAACCGAGTTTTATCGTGGTCATCTGCTTAAGCGTAACCCTGCGCATCCAGATTATTGGAGCGCCACGATAACGGATGTTTCTGTGGTCGGTAAGCTTGAATACCTTAAGCTGTCTGTCGATCAGTGGTGTGATCATAAAGTTATTGTCCCACCTGAACATTTTGAAAAAAATCAGCAAAAATTTTCTGAACAACTCACTTTTGATCATAAAGAATTTATGTTAAAAAATGACTTGGGTGGCGATAACGATTGGTACATTACGTACCGTGGTAAGCTAATGAAAGGCTCTAAAGCAAAAATAGTTGAAGCGATTGATTTCTTGGAAAGAAAACGCAACGAAAGTGAGTTAACCGAAGACACTTAACCTAATACAGTTGAATGACGTGATGATGTTCAGTGTCACTTTGCCCGCTCTTCCTGGTGCGCTCTTCTTGTTGCAGAAAATTTATATTCAATCAGAGTGTTTCCGGCTATTTCCTAACTGCAATTGTGTTTGAAGATAAAGGGCCAGAAACCAATGCTTCAGAGAGTGACGGCCATTCATACCATGTAACACATCCAGACAAAGCACACCAACAACTATGCTGACTGAATTTAATTGTTATGTTATAACATTTAAAAAATCACGAAGCACCGCTATTCTAATGAAACATTTCCGCACAATCACGTTGGCTACTGCTGTTATCGCCTTTTCTCTGGCTCTATTTATCCCCACTTCCAAACATACCCTTAAAGGTAAAGATGAAAGAAATGAGCTCGTTGATGAACATCAAATAGTAATTAATTCAGCCCCGTCATCCCTAGATTCAGCAGAAACTCAACCGGTGCGAGTGCACTATTTTGTAAAGGTCGGGGACACACTGAGTGACATCTTTTCTGCTTGGGGCATTCCCTATCTCACGTTACAAGAGATTCTGTCGGCTGACTTGGAATCATTGCAACTCGATATGATAAAGCCGGGAGAGTATCTGGAGCTGATCATAGACAGCAAAACGAGAGCTCTCTTAGCGCTGACCTACCACATTAGCTTGGTTGAGCAGGCGATCTACACATTGGAAGAGGGGGGCAAGTTCGCCTATGAATTTAAAGAGATAGAAAGCGAATGGCGTGAGACATTGTATTCAGGGACGATCAATGGAAGCTTTTCCGTTTCAGCCCATAAGCTCGGTTTCTCTTCGACACAAGTCGCCAATATTACGCGTATTCTGCGCGATAAAATCAATTTCTCTCGCTCGCTTCGTGCGGGTGACCGCTTCAATGTTTGGGTGAACCAGCAGTATTTAGGCGATCATCCGACGGGCACAAGTGAAATCCAGGCCGTTTCATTTCAGCTTGGGAGTAGGGAAGTCGCCGCGTTTCTAGCGGATGATGGGCGATTTTATGACAGAGAGGGCAACAGCCTTGAGCGGGCATTTAATCGTTACCCCGTTGATTCACAATATCGCCGAATTACCTCTTCTTTCAATCCAAAACGTAAGCACCCAGTAACTGGTCGCGTATCGCCACATAATGGGACCGATTTTGCCACGCCTGTTGGTGCGCCTGTGTATTCAACGGGGGATGGTCGAGTTGTTGGTGTCCGAAATCATCCCTATGCGGGAAAATACCTCATCATAGAACACAACAGCGTTTACAAGACTCGTTACCTACATCTGCACAAATTCTTGGTGAAGAAAGGACAACAAGTAAAACGTGGACAAAAAATCGCGATATCAGGCGCGACAGGACGTTTGACTGGGCCTCATTTACATTTTGAAGTGCTAGTGAGAAATCGCCCAGTGGATCCAATGAAAGCCGACCTTCCGATTTCATCATCGATTTCAGGCAAAGATAAAGCAGCGTTTAATATTCGGGTTTCAAAGTTTGATTCGTTGATCTCTGAAGGCACCAGTTCAGATACCTAACGTGAAAGTAACAAGTTGCATGAAAGTCAAAATACACATGCTTCGTAAAGAGAGGAATCGCCAACTCGTAGGCTGAATAATAAGCAATGGAAAGCGGTTGTTTTATAATTGGTAAGGGCGCACCGCTCGGCCAATGGTGAAGCTGTTAATCGCCATCGCGATGAAAAGTATTGGCCTGAGTGTTTAGGCCAATACTTGATAGATTGCTTTCTGCTTTCTGCTTTCTGCTTTCTGCTTTCTGCTTTCTGCTTTCCGATCTCGGCGAACTATAAACCATTTTTGGCGGGGGCAGCACGCTAGTTTTTCTTGTTTATTCTCACTACCGCATACACCACGAGAATCATTCCAAGCCCATGCCATAGGGTAAAGTCTTCTTCAAGCAATAGAATCGCGAACAGGGCTGTTATAGCCGGCCCAATGTTGCTGGTTAGGCTTAATACGGAAGGAGTGAGCCGCGCCATCGCAGCGGCAACAAAATAAGAGGGCAGAACGGTACAAAAAATACCGATGGTGATCCCCATCCAAATCAACTCATTCGACATTTCAGAAAACTGCGCACCTTGAAACTGGTACTGAGCCATGATGACGATACCCGCACTGCCCATACCAACGCTTGCAAAAAGTTGAGGCCCCATTTTACTGATCACTTTCTTGCTGAGTATGAGATAAACAGCAAACACCAAAGCGGAAATAATGGCCATCACGCTACCTAGCCAAACCTGGTGCCCGAATGAGCTGAAGTCATGCAGCACAATCATGGCAACGCCGATATAACCGAAACCAATGGAAGCGAACGTGCCTTTGCGTGGGGTTTCCTTTAACGCGACCCAGCTAATGATCACGACAAACGAGGGGAACATGAAAATCAATAACCGTTCCAATTGGGCTGAGATGAATTCGAGCGCAAGAATGTCGAGCAAGGAAGCAAAGTAATAGCCTAGAATCCCAACCAACGCGGCTTGTAATCCATATTGACGTAACTTACTTCGTTTGTCGGGATCCCAACACAACCAGAGGAGGATGGCGACGTAGATAGGAAGGGAAGACGCAGCTCGTAGACTCATGATCGCTGTCGCATCACCACCCGCTGTATAAGCGAGTTTAATAAGTACAGGTTTGATCGAAAACAGTAGGGTGCCGAATAGGGCGTAAATGATGCCTGTTTTATAGTCGGGTGAATCTTGAGTTGGAATGGTTGCGTCGTTCATTGTTACTTCCTTGAAGTTATTTTTTTGTTTTAAGTTCAAGGCTGTGAGAAACGATATCCGGCTGTTTACTCACAGCCGGGCACAAGAAACTCTACCGGCTAATGGGCATAAGGAGAAGAAGCCAGAGTTGTAGAGTTGGGAAACACATAAGTGACTCTTTTTTAATGGTGAAATTTTAAACTAAAGCATCTGTTGCTCTGAATCAACCAGAATTTTTCAGGATATTGTCGGGTTTAAATAGTTGCCAGCCATTGGCCAATTTGTTGCTCGCGTACAAACAGAGAGTTTTTCGTAAAGACATATGCAGAATGAACTGAGAATAAAGAGTGAGTTGCTATTCGTGTTGACGATGCAGATGACCATGGCTATGGAAATAACGTTAACGAAGGGGTCACTTGAATACGGGCACCAAATAATTCACTTTATCGTATTTCGAAAAACGCCATTGTTTGGTTAAGGGGTTATAGGCCATACCTTGTGTCTTTCCGACTTCAAGCCCTAATGGAACAAGCACACGTTGAATTTCTTTTGGTGTGACAAAGGCGCGCCATTGATGAGTTCCGACAGGCAGAGCGCGAATGACATACTCCGCTCCAATGATCCCGACAAGGTAGCTTTGAACTGTCCGATTTAACGTAGCCAGCACCATCATTCCTTTTGGTGCGGTTAGCATCGCGCACTCTTTTAGAAGCTGCGCAGGGTCTGGAACATGCTCTAGAACTTCCGTGTTTAAGACCAAATCAAATGTTTGTGACTCATTCAAGATGGTGCCGCTTAAGACGTGTCGATATTGCAGGTTTTCAATAGACTGTCCATGCTGACTGGCAACGCGAATGTTGGTTTGGCTGGCGTCTATGCCGAGCACAGTGTGACCTAATTCAGCCAGTGGCTGGGTCAATAATCCAGCTCCACACCCTACATCTAAAATGCGTATGGTTCTGTCGCCGAAGTGCTGCTTAATTTGACGCTTAATGTAGTCCAATCTGACCTGATTGAATACCAGAACGGAGGAAAATTTGCCGTTAGGGTCTCGCCATTCGTTGGCAAGGGCATCAAACTTCTTCACTTCGTCTATATCGAGATTGTCAGAGTGAGCGGTTTTGCTCGCGGTCAGCTCATTTTTCATTAGCATGGAATAAAGTCACCGTTCAATTGGTATCGCTATTTATACGTCACTGAACGGAATACCGATCAATGCTATACCGAACAATAGATTAGGTTGGGGCATGTGAAAACTGGTAATGCACCGCCAGCTTAGTTAATCATAAATAGTGTATGCGTTGAGTCCCCTAGAAGCTGACCGTCTCCTACAAGTTGACAGTCACCTAGAAAAAGACATCAACATGCCATCCGTTTCGTTCACTGACAGTGCGATACTGCCAGCCATATTGAGCGACAAGTCGTTCGGTCAATTCTAGCCCTAGGCCAAAACCAAGATCCTCATGAGATTGATAGGTGTCATCATTACTGTTTTTGATAGACAGGTGGTTATCTTGCACGGTTATTTCGACTTCACCGTGAAAGGTCAGCAGATCCTAGTTAAAGCAGATGAATTTTATCGTGAAATAGAGAGACCAAAATAATCAGAAAAAAGGCTTTACCTAAACTTAACTTGAGGTTTTACGATGGTGGCATAGCTTAGAAATAGCCAATCAGAATAGACGTAAAGGAGAGACCTATGATCAAACTAGAACATGTGAATTTAGTCGTAAAAGATATCCCTGAAATGCTGAAGTTTTACCAAGCAGTGTTTCCGCACTGGACAGTGCGCGATGAAGGGAAAGGCGAGTGGTACGGGAAACCGCGCAACTGGCTACATTTTGGCGATGAATACCAATACATTGCCATAAGCGACCATGGCGAGGGTGAAAATCGAGACTTATCTGGTCATCAGGTTGGGCTGGCGCATTTTGCTTATGAGACAAATAACATTGATGCTGTGATAGAGCGGTTAAATCAGGCGGGTTTCGCTATTGCAAAAGACGGCGCTGAGGAACCATACCGAAAGAACGTGTATTTCGTTGACCCAGCAGGCTTTGAGATTGAGTTTGTGGAATACCTAAGTGATGACCCTAAAGAGAGAAACCTGACTAGTTAATGGAAGAGAAGGTGTAAATGATGGAGGAAGAGAATATTTGTTCGTTCCATAAAGTCTGATCACTCACAAGAAAGAGTGATCGCTTTGGGACTATATCAAGCAGGCGGGGCAGGTAAGCTTAAATACTTTTGCCCCAAAATAAGTCACATCTACATTTGTTCCCAAAATCAAAGAAAGGCTCGGTAGCACCGAAATTTAGTCTGCTACCTAAGAATCTGACTTTGTTAGAGAAAGTGAACGCTTTCTGAATTAACGTTAGGCGGGCATAGCACTTAACAATTAGCGAGAACACAAAGTAAATACATGTTTTCTATTTGTCACGAGTCTAAACTTTAAAGGAGCCACAATGAGCTCCTTTGAGGTTCAAGTTATCACTTTAGATACCACTGCATTCAATCGAGTTAGCTAACAATTGTAATCCTATCAACTTCAATTGTTGCCTCTTCCCAATTATCTTTTTCAACGTTGCCAATAATCGTTATCTGATCATTCGGAGCAATCGTCAAACCAGCCCAAGCTTCGTCATCTACTTCGATCACAATTGTGTTTTTACCATCAGTAAACTTGTACTCGTCGTCTCCCAGAGAGTGCACAATGTTACCCGTCACCTGAACTTGAGTATCATCTCTTGCTTCTAGAACTTGAGCAACCGTAACAGGAGCGCTAGCCGTCGGGCCATTAAATCCGCCCGTTGCTGGTAAAGTGTTTGCTGTTGCAAAGCCTGAAGTCAGAACCAGTGCAGTAGCGATAAGTACGTTTTTCATAAGAACCTCTAAATAGTCATAGTTTGTTTTGATGGGTGTACTATGCAGGGGGGAGTATTAATCGCGGATGAAAGTAGCGTTCATAATTCATTCATGTTGAAAATGTGCAAGGTTACAATATCCCCAAAAGTTATAAATATATGATTTTAATGG
>NZ_MCWZ01000202.1 GCF_002877365.1 Vibrio sp. 10N.261.55.A7 | reverse complement strand
TGGCACATTAGTTGCGTAATACACCGTCATAATTGAGTAACGCACTAAAGTTGCTCTGAATTAGGTATATCTAGCACCATGATGGTGCGCTACAAAAGAGTAAGGAGATCTCTTCACATGTCAGAATCATCCAACCAGATTCAAGGCGCGGTTCAGCTTTTAACACAAAGCTCAGACACATTATTTCTATTGCTGGGCGCGATAATGGTTTTTTTGATGCACGCTGGCTTCGCCTTCCTAGAAGTCGGAACCGTTCGACGCAAAAACCAGGTCAATGCGTTAGTTAAGATCCTGGCTGATTTCGGCGTATCAGCGTTAGCCTATTTCTTCATTGGATACTGGGTCGCGTATGGTGGCCATTTCTTTTCAAGTGCTGAAACGCTGTCGGCGGGCAATGGGTATGAGCTTGTAAAGTTCTTCTTCCTACTGACATTTGCTGCAGCAATACCGGCTATCGTTTCCGGAGGCATTGCAGAGCGTGCTCGTTTCTATCCAATCCTTATTGCCACATTCTTAACGGTTGGCCTTGTGTACCCGCTTTTTGAAGGCATGATCTGGAACGGAAACTTCGGCATTCAAGCGTGGTTTGAATCAAGTTTTGGTGCGTCATTCCATGACTTTGCAGGATCAGTGGTTGTGCACGGTGTTGGTGGGTGGATTGCTCTTGTCGCCGTTGTATTCCTTGGGATGCGAAAAGGCCGAGTTCGTGCAGGTAAGCACACCAACTTCGCACCGTCTAACATCCCATTTTTGGCATTGGGGGCATGGATACTGTGTGTAGGCTGGTTTGGCTTCAACGTAATGTCTGCTCAAACTTTAGAGGGTATCAGTGGGTTAGTTGCACTTAACTCATTAATGGCTATGGTTGGTGGTATTATTGTTGCGTTAATCGCTGGAAAAAATGACCCTGGTTTTATACACAACGGGCCCTTAGCAGGTTTGGTCGCTATCTGTGCGGGTTCTGATCTTATGCATCCGATTGGCGCACTTGTTACGGGCGGAATCGCTGGTGGCTTGTTTGTATACCTCTTTACGTACCTACAGAACAACACAAAGATTGATGATGTGCTCGGTGTATGGCCACTACACGGTGTTTGTGGTGCATGGGGAGGAGTTGCAGCGGGTATCTTCGGTCAAACGGCTTTAGGTGGCCTTGGCGGCGTAAGTTTAACGGTTCAGGTGCTAGGCACTATTTTAGGTATTGCCACTGCAGTCATAGGCGCTGTGATTGTTTACGGTGCATTGCACAAATTAACAGGCCTACGACTGTCAGAAGAAGATGAATTCATAGGGGCAGATTTGGCGGTACATAAGATCTCTTCAACCACTGACGATTAACGCGCTACGGTATTTTAATATTTGATTTAAAAGAGAGGCTTAGTCCTCTCTTTTTTGTCAGGCCTCACAAAACCCATATGAACTTAAAGGAATTAATACTATGGTCTAATGCGATACTCTTCTGGTAGAAAAAGAACAATGCTAGTCTTTAGTAAAGTCAGGGCTAAAAGGACATAGCATGCCATTTCCTTACAAAAATATCGTCATTCTTACTGGTGCAGGTATCTCTGCCGAATCAGGAATTCAAACGTTTCGAGCTCAGGACGGGCTTTGGGAAAACCACAAAATTGAAGATGTGGCGACGCCAGAAGGGTTCAGTCGCGATCCTGATCTCGTGCAAGATTTTTACAATCAACGTCGACGTAAACTTCAATCAGAGACGATCAAGCCCAATGCTGCCCATATCGCGCTTGGTAAGCTTGAGTCACAGCTTGACGGTAAGGTAACTGTCATTACTCAAAACATTGACAATCTCCATGAGAGAGGTGGGAGCGACAATATCATTCACATGCACGGCGAGTTGTTAAAATCAAGATGCAGTGAATCTAATCAAGTCATTGAGCACCTAGATGATATTGTGACTGGAGAACTCTGCCACTGCTGTCAAATCCCTGCTCAAATGCGCCCACATATTGTCTGGTTTGGAGAGATGCCTTTAAAAATGGGTGACATATACGCCTCATTAGAGGAGGCTGATTTGTTTATTTCGATTGGCACATCAGGGGTTGTTTACCCAGCAGCAGGCTTCGTTCACGATGCCAAAATGCATGGTGCTCATACCATAGAGATCAATCTAGAACCTAGTGCTGTAGAAAGCGAATTTGAAGAGAAGCGCTATGGCAAAGCAAGTGCAGAAGTGCCTAGGTTGGTAGAAGAATTGCTGAGTGCTGATATTCAACATCAACAGCGCGCTTAACGCACCGAAATTTAGAAACACCTGATGACAGTAATGGCTCCTAATCTACTTTGTTGGATTGGGAGCTTTTCATTTTGTACATAGCGAGGTCGGTGCGCCTGATTGCAGCATCTAGGTCTTCTTTTCTAGTAGACTCAACACCGTAGCTGTATTTAACTGGCCCATCTGATAGATCTTGCTCAAGTGTATCCAATAATTGCTTTGAACGTCCAGCAACTGTCGCAACGATAAATTCATCGCCACCTAGTCTGAATCCAAGCTCTTTTTTGTTCATTGCATCGACAAGAGA
>NZ_MCWZ01000201.1 GCF_002877365.1 Vibrio sp. 10N.261.55.A7 | reverse complement strand
ATTTGATCAACAACGCCGTTTGTCTGTAGTCGCAAGCTTTTCTAACTCTCGATTTTTCTTCTCAATGTCTTGTTGTGCCTCTTTAAGCAGACCGTTTGCTTTAATCACTTTCCTATTCCAATAACTGATAATGATGAGAACAAATAGTGCAACTAGCACAACCTTCCAAACTAATGAATAGTTGATCCCTTTCTCATATTTTACAGGAATCCATTTATTAAAGACCTCTCTGTGAAAATGATTAGATAGATTATTAACGATCTTTTGCAATATATTTAATAAAACTTCATCTTCTTTCACTACGGCCATTGATAGTTTTAATTCTTCAGAAATTTTACCTGCTATTTTTAATTCACCAAAATATCTGTTTTGAAACTCATAGCCAATACTGACTAAAGTGTCAATGTAGCCAAATAGATCGCCATCTTTTACGCCATCAAGCCCATCATAAACACCGTTTACTTCTACAAGATCAAGTGATGGGTACTTTTGTCGAAGAATTTTCACAAAAGCATCACCTCTTGTAATACCTATTCTATGACCTTCTAAATCCAAAATATTATTAATGAATGGCCCATCAACTCTAGTCGCGACCACCAAAGGAACTTCGATAAAATTACTGGTGAAATTCAAATATTCTTTACGTTCTAATGTTTCCATACTAAACGCTAACATATCGCATTTTTTCTGTTGTATATAATTCATGGATTGATTCCAATCCTGAGTTTTAACAATCTCAAACTTGGCCCCAAGGATATTTTTGAACAGTGAGTAATAATCTGAACTCATGCCTATATGCTGACCTTTTTCGTCAAAACCCTCTAAAGGTAAACCATTTGGGTTGATACAGTACTTGATAATATGGCTGTCTAGATACGCAAGCTCCATATCGGTTAGTTCAATATGTTCTCCACTATACTCTTTAATAGAACCCATCCATTTATCGATTAAGGACTCTTTCTCTTTATTTGAAATACTGTTTAGTGATTTTTGTATAATGGAACTAAGTAGTACCTTATCTGGCTGAACACCAAAACGTAGGTCTTCGTTTTTTGTATTTGGTAGAACAAGCTCACTGGCCAGTTTTAGGTTTTTGTATACATTCTTCTTTATTAGGTAGTTTATGTTTGTTAAGTTTTGAATCAATGCGTCAACTTTACCAAAGACAAGATCCTTCGTTAATTCTTCATAGTTATCATAGTAGACAATTTCGATGCCTTTTATCTTTTCAATTTCTTTAACGTAAAATACATCTTTTAGCACGCCAACCTTTTTACCATATAGGCTTTTTATGCCGAGATAATCCCCAAAGTCATCTCGAACAAAAATCATAATAGGGATCTCATAATAGGCACTAGTAAATACGGTAAAAGGCTCTCTAAACTTTTTATATGAAATGCTTGAAATCATATCGATTTCTTTATTCTTAAACGAGTTATAGATAGTGGTCCATTTGTCGATCTTCAATTCAAATTTAAGACCGGTTCTTTCCGATACCAATGCTAATAAATCGTGCTCAAAGCCAACGAGTGTGTTTTCTATATAGTACGAAAAAGGCGTGAAGTCGGGCATTACTCCAACGTTTATGACGGGGTTTTCTATAATGTATGCTTGTTCTGATTCAGTCAGTTCTATTTCTGGTGCAGCGATCGCTGTAGAGAAACCAGATATACAAAGGAGACAAATAAATAATAGCTTCATCCAAACTTTCTACCTATACGTATGAAATGCAGACAAGTTAATCTTCTATCTAAATCCATTCATTTCTGACATGTAGTTGGCGTATTGCCTATCGATAATCGTAATTGACAACGGAAGATTCACTTTGTCGTAACAAAAACATATACAATATAGCCCATATGAATGTGTAAATCATTCGAAACAAGCAACTCTGTCTTTACGGGTAGATTGTCATTGTCTTCAATAACCTATCAACAAAATGACCATTGTCTTTATTCAATTCTTTCTGTCTCACTAAGTGAGTTCGACTTATTCAATACCACTCTAATTGCTTTCAGGTGGAGCATTGGATAGCAATGAGTTGATGTAGCGGTGATCATGGAGTTAATGAATAGCGGAAAGTAAAAACGACAAAAAGTAAGTGTAAAAAGCCAGACCTCAGTTAAAGCGGTCTGGCTTTTCGTTTTATGCCGCCGCTTTAGTCGAGTGTGGCTTAGCTGAGTGGGGTTTAGCTGAGTGGGATTTAGCTGAGCAGGTCGGCATGCGTATCATGACCCAGGTTTCAATCAACAAGATACCGGCCAACAGCAACTGCACACTGGTTCGGTCTAGAACAAAAACAATCGTTAAGCAGATTGATGTCCAGCTGAGTATCAGTATTCGTGCCTTCTCTTTTCGAGTCAGGCCTTGCTTGGTTTGAATGCGATGCACTGTTGGGCCAAAGAGCTTGTTGTTTAGCAGCCAGCGCTCAAAACGAGTGGATGATTTACTAAAACAAAACATGGCCAAAAGGATAAAGGGCACCGTGGGCAGAAGGGGCAAAAATACACCGATAAATCCTAAGCCAGTGGCGATAAAGCCTATGGCCATTAATAGTGTTCTTTTCATAGCTTACCTCTAAATGAAGCGAATCTTGTATTGACGAATGCCCATGCGGGCGAAAAACAGCTGCAATGCACCGAGATCATCTCCGAGAACATAGTGATAGCGGCCGCCAGTGATGGCACTGCACGCCTTATATTGGGCAATTTCTTCTTGGCTAATGCCTTGATCAAAAAGAATGACATCCACTTTTATCTCGTCGGTGGCCAGCGTTAAACAGACGTTTTCCAGCAACCGGGTGTAGTCATCGTCTTGTAGACCAACGTTGTTTTTTCCGTCAGTAAACAAAATGATGCGCTGTTTTGGATCGTCGAGCGTGTGCCCAGGGTCTTTCCACACGGCATTTTTCCAACCGGTATCAAGCATGCGCCACGCCCAAATAAGGCCCTGGTCTCCGCCAGTGGTGTGAGTCGCGTAGTACTTTTTTACCATTTCTCGGAGTGATTCGGTTCGGCCACTTACTTCATGCAGAGCCATCGATGGGCAAGCACCCGCTGTACCTATGTAGTGGCCGTCAGAATGCGTTTGCTCGAATGGGAGCAGGTGTTCAGGCACTCTACCGCTGTTGGCCTGAATGATTTCTCTGCGTAAATTGGGTTCCGACAGCGGCTCATAATTGTGGTAAACCAAGAGATCAAACCCCTGGCTGGGATTCATCGGCACATCCAATATGTCGCCAATCATGCTGGTATCGGTAATGTTACGCTTAATACACGCACCGTCGCGCCTGCCTTCAACGCCAAAGTTGTGCAGAAAATCTTGACCGTAGCCATGCTCTGACGCGACATGACGAAGCTCTGGCTGGATTTGCCTTGATAATGGCGTGACCAATTTGTTCTGATACTCTTGCCCTACGTTGATATAGCCAGAGAAAGGAACAAGGCCAATATGGTGATCCTCGGAAATGATCTGCTCGCCGGTGAGAGACTCGATGAAATCGTCGAGGATTCCGGGCATCAATACCGATGGTTTTAATCCCCCACCTATCTTGTCAGACATTGAGCGCGACAGGTCGAGTGACAATACGGTTTCCATTGTTTGTATTTCTCGAATGAGGCGTTTTTCTACTCTCGCTGAGAACGTCGGCATCATTTTAGTAATGGGCTTAGGCGCCTGCTCAATGGAGAGGTACAAGTTCTTCTCATACCCCAATTCACCGATGGTGATGGACAGGTCATTGCGATTTTTTAATGCATCGCTGCGTATGCCTATCGGCAAATTGTAAATGACAAAGGTGCGCGCCAGATATTGCGCTTCCTCATCATCAACCGCCAGTCCTTCTCTTGCAATAAGGGCTAAGGCATTGTCCGCGGCATGGTGCAAGCGGGTTTGCAGAGTCGTGAATCGAATGGCGCTGATGCTGACTAAAAAAAACACCATTATGATGGTGACTGAAAACAGAAACAGGCCAATGCTGCTGCCTTTTTGATGTTGGAGTGATTTATTCAATGTAGTCACCGTCATACCAGTAACGCCTTAACGACATAGAGTCGGCAAATAAGGGTTTATTGACGAAGCTAGCCAATCGCCCTGCAATGCCTAAGGGTTCAACACACATGGCCATATAGATGAACTGATGATGGGCACGGTTTTTTAGTGTGGTTGTGTTTGTCGAGCTTGGGTTGGTCAAATAACTGTTAATGCGCACGCCACCCGGAACGAAAGGAGTGAGGTCACATTGCCCCTGACCAATGGTGTCTGACTTTGCAAATTCTTGGCTTTGTGCGATGCGCGGATCGCTGACAAATTCAAATCGCATAGCAAAGCGGCCTTCATACTTGGTGCCTAGGGTTTGAATTGCCGCCTCATACAAGAATTGACTCGTGATCGATTCAGGGCACTCGTCGAAGCGTAAGGCGGTGTTACTTTTGCCGCAAAGTATCGATTCAAAGCGCAGATTGACTTCGTTCTTAGGGGGGATGTCTGCAGCCAGTGTCCCAATAGTTGAAACAGCAAGGTGTAGCCGATCTTGAAGGGCATAAAGCCGAGCGACGGCCACCACTGACCAGATCACACCACTTAATAGCAACACAAACATGGTCATTTCAACGAGAGCGATACCGTGTTGTTTTTTCTGTTTTCTCACCACTTGCTCTCCTCAAAATCAGGTTCGTTGCGAACAATTAAATAACTTTGATAGGTCCATAATTCGCTATTGCTATTGGTGAACAGAGGCAGAATGGGGTCGAACTGATAGGTTAGGTGGTACTCAACAATATTTTGAGCACCACCTTGACCAGTCGAGCAACTATTACTTAAGTAGCTTTGCATATCCACACACGCCCGAGCGTCGATCGAGACATGCTCTGGTTTGACAATGTTGCTGGTTTTAAAATACTTGGTGATAAGCCCAGCCAAAGGTTGTGAAGGGGCCGTACGGCTGTCTATGACTAGCTCCCTGAATCCGAGATCCACCAATGAGCGGCTTAACATGTATCGGCTGATTTCTATCGCCATGAATATCACGGTGAAAAGCACGAGAAAGGTCATGACAAAATCAACGGAATAAGCGCCTTTTTGTCGTCGCATTAGAACGCCCTTCATTCTGTCACTCGAAGCTGACGGAGTTGTGCGACGAATCGCTCGACCTCAAAGGGGGAAGAGTATTGTTCGAGCTGACGAAGCGCGCTTTCGTTGTCTTCTTGAAGTAAGGTCACGATGGCATCAAGCATGCTGTATTGTTGATCGCGATAGCCAAGCTCATACAAAACATCGAGCTGGTCACGCGCTGACTGATAATCGCCATCGAGCAAATAGGAGTAGACAAGGTTGCGCCTAATGACGGTATTCAATGGCGAGGATTTCAGCTGGCTGAGATAAATCGCTTGCGCCTCATCGTGCTTTTGCAAGTAATCCAACGCAACGGCATTCAAGTTGCCCCAAATGACGTCGGTTGTCGGCTGCGGTATGTACTGCAGCGCTTTCTCTGGGTTCGCTAAACGCAAATGTGTTCGAGCCTTCCAAAGGTTAGCCGCAGAATAGAATTCACTGTCAGATGCAATTTCACTTAAGTGCGTTTGGGCTTTCACCCATTCTCCTTGACGATAAAATATTCGACCAAGCGCTAAATTAACCTCGTCGCTAGGCTGAACATCGTATAAGCGTTGATAGATGTTGAGTGCAGACTGAAACTGCCCGCTCTCTTCTGACATTTGGGCGACTTTGAATTGCGTTTGCCGTTCATCTGCAATGGCAGGTTCTGGGCTGTTCGCACAGGCTGAAAGGAGTATCGAAATCAGCAGTGGGAGTAAAATTTTCATGTTACCTGTTCCGTTAGCATTGTTGTTTCCATTCTCGTTGGGCGTTGTTCTATCGAGTATTGTTTCATTGAGCATTTTTTTATTGAGTATTGCTCCGTTGAGCCTTATTGCGTTGAACATCATGAAAGAGCGGCGATAAGGTTCAGTAATGCAGGCGCTGCGATGAGCATCAGCGTAGGAAATAAAACCAGAATAATGAGTGGCACCCCCATTTTTGCGGGTACTTTCGCAGCGGCTTCTTCCATAGTGAGTAGGCGTTTCTGTCTGGTGTCAGCCGCAATGACTCGCAGCGTTTTTGCAATCGATGAACCGTAATTCATGGCTTGGTTTAGTGTGGTCGCCATAATTTTTAGCTCTTCCACTAAGGTTCGATTGGCCAAATTGCGAAAGGCTTGGCTTCTGTCTGGCAGTACGGTCAGTTCATCGACCACTAAATGAAGCTCCTTGGCTAATTCAGGGCAGATAGAATTCAACTTGCTTGCGACTTTCGCCAGTGAGACATCAAGCCCTGCACCCGATTCGGTACAAATCACCATCATATCCATCATGTCAGGGCAATAACGGCTGATGGTTGATTGTCTTTGTTCTCCTCGCCATTCCACCCATTTCTCTACCCCAATACCGGCAGAAAAAATTAAGGCGAAACTGATGACAAGGTTTTGACCGCTCAATGATTCAGGGTTGAGCGCAAATAGGCTAGACGCCAACACGAGACCAATGATGATCAGGCCAAATTTGGCCAGCAAGAACAATGGCATGGCCGTATTTTTGAAGAAGCCAGCTCTCAGCAGCAGCGTCTTTAACTGTTGCTGGTCTTTCTCGCTGAGCAGTTTGTCTTCAAAAAAATGACCCACCGTTAAACCCGCCTTGAGCCAAGTTTCAGACAGCGGCGATGCGATGAAGGTTGTGCCTAGAAAGCGTTGTTTTCGTCGCTGGAATTGTTTTTGGTTCAAGCGAAAATCGAGCAGACCAAGCGCCAAGAGTAGTGCCAAAGTTGCAATAATAATGAGCATGACGATCAGCCTATCTTTGTGAGTCTTTGGATGACGAATAAGCCGATAACGATACTCGTTAGGGCGTATAGCATGACTTGCTGACCAGTAGGGTCGTTCAGTAGAAAATCAATTTGCTCTGGTTGTTTCACAAATTGAAGCGTGAGAAGAGCAATCGGTATACCCGTCACCACTCGTGCGGCCATGCGAGGTTCAGCCGTCAGTACCATGACTTTTTTGTCGAGTTTTTGTTTTTCTCTTAATCCGACGGACAAGTTGTTTAACACTTCAACGAGAGGACCACCCGTTTCGGCATTCAAGCTTAAAATCGCGGTAAAATACTGAAAACCGCCACTTTCGACTCGGCGAGAGGCATCGGTTAGCGCTTGCTGAAATGGCACCCCTAAAATGAGCGCATCGTGTATGCGCTCAAACTCGTCCCCTAGAGGGCTATTGAACGCATGTTTGACACTCAATATGGCGCGTTCAACGGGGACGCCCGCCGAAATGGCACGAGCAAAGACATCAATCGCTTGCGGCAGTTCATGCTCAATGTTTTCAAGACGCTTTTGTGCTTCTCTTGAAAGGTAGAGTTTACTGGTCAGCAAAAATGTCCCAGCACCAAGCAGTAGGCCCAAGATAACGTGGGTCGCCCCTGATACAAAGTAGGTCACTGCCAAAGCGGCGACACTAGGCAGTGGCAGTAAGTATCGGCGTAATTTGTCAGACCAGAGCCTGACGCCACGATTGGACTTAGCCAACTGTTTTTGATTACGCAGGCTATAGGTGCCAAGGTATCGATTCGCCCGAGCGATGACTTTATTTCTTTGCACGGCATTGGCTCGTTCAGTCATGATCAGGAAAAAAACGATTAGCCCTAGAGCGAAGATCACAATCATGATTAACCTCGACCTCCTAACAATTGCTTTAATTGTCGAGACAATCCTGCGCTGATGAGCTTTTCCTGTTTTTCACTTGAAGTTTGGCGTTGAACAAACGCACCTTGCAGCGTGTCTTCATTGTCACTCTCATGAATCTCAAATTCGAACAGTGTCGTCAGTTCTATCTGGCCGCTGTTTACGCCGTGTGTTTCGGATATTTTGGTGACTCGACGGTGTCCGTCACGGCAGCGTTCAATCTGTACAATGACATCGATGGAAGAGGCGATTTGCTTTCGAATTAACTCCGGACTGAGCTTAGACTGAGCCATGCTGAGCATATTCTCTAAGCGGATTAGCGCGTCGTTGGGGGTGTTGGCGTGCACGGTGGACAGCGACCCATCATGGCCGGTGTTCATGGCTTGAAGCATGTCAAAAACCTCTTCACCACGAACTTCGCCCAGTAATATGCGATCTGGCCGCATTCGAAGGGCATTCTTTACTAGGTCGGTTTGGTTGACCTCACCAGAGCCCTCAATGCTGGTGGCTCGAGTCTCTAAACTCACCACATGAGGTTGATTAAGCTGGAGCTCCGCCGCGTCTTCAATGGTGATGACCCGTTCATCGTCTCCAATATGGGCAGAAAGGGCATTCAGCAGCGTTGTCTTACCTGCACCTGTCCCACCAGAAACAAGAATGTTCATCTTGGCTTTAACAAAAAGGGCAAGCAGATCGGCCATGCTTTTCGATAAATTGTTTGCCGTCGCCATATGCGAAAGAGTGAGCTTATGTTTAGAGAACTTTCGAATTGAAATAACGGTGCCGTTCAGTGATAACGGAGGCGCGACCACATTGACTCGGCTTCCATCTTCTAACCGTGCATCCACCATAGGAGACGATTCGTCAATACGTCGTCCCACTCTGCTGGCGACTCGTTGGGCGATATTATGAACATGAGATTGGTCTCGAAAAGAGACATCGGCCAGGGTTAAATGGCCATTTTGTTCCACGTAAACCTGGTGAGGGCCATTGACCAAAATATCAGACACAGTGTCATCGTTAATTAGCGCCTCTAATGGTCCCAACCCTCTAATGTCATCAAGTAATTCCTTGGTAAGCTGCTGCTGCTCACGAAGGTTCATGGTGACCTTGTTGTTGACCGCAATCTGGCTCAGAGCTTGGAAGATTGAGAATTCGAGTTCTGAATTCGACATAGTGAGCGCCTCAGAGGGATCGAGGTTATCCATCAGCTCTTGCCGCATCGCAATGATTTGCCCTTTTCTTGCTTCATCGCGACCCAACTCATAACGCGTATAGGACTCTGAGCTTTTCATTAACGTTTACCCCCAAACCAAGCGAACGGGGAAAAGGTACGGTGTTTAGGTGTCGCCAAACCAAGGCAGTCACTGGCAATGTTGCGCATTTCTTTTGCCCATGCCGATTGACCCGAATCGGGCGATGTCCCTTGTTCCTGAGATTTGATTAACAGAGATCCGGCAAAAGGGAGCTGATAATTGACGGTGATATCGAGTGATTGCTCGAGTTCCTGGACGGTAAACCATTGATGGGTCTTTTTGCGTGTCTCGTTGACCACCACGAGCGAACGAACATGCGGGAAACGCTCTAGGTAGTTGAGTGCTTTTGCTAAAGAGAGGGCACTGCTCATACTCAAATCACACACTAATACACACAACTTAATGTTCGTTAGCAAGGTAGACAGGTCTTCGCTGAGTAATAGGCTCTTATCCCAAAGGTGGATGGCGTAATGTGCATTGGCATATTCCGCTAGAGCACCCAGTTGAGACGCCTCTATAGAGATTGACTGGTTGAGCTCTAAGGAGTCATTGAGCAGCGATAGGTTTTCGCTTACCTCGACCAGACTGCGCCTGACTAAGAGACTATCCAGTTCGTTGGAATAGGTGAGAAGTGAAGAGAGTTGTCCTGAATTCTCTTCATTTAACGCGAGCCCCAAATCGCCAGAATACATATCAGCATCGATCGCCAGGGTGTATCTATGATGCTGCGTGGCAAAAATACGAGCCAGTGACGCTGATATGGTGGTGGTGCCTACGCCACCTTTTACGCCCCAAACCAGTACGCCACGCGCATTGTTCACTTGCTCTAACCCATAGCGCGTTAATTTAGCCGTGAGCTGATAGAGTTGATCGTGATCGACAATGCCTGGCAAGTAATCGCTGCATCCGAGTGAGATAAATTGGCGGTAGGTTGGCACATCAATCTCTTCACCAATCAAGACCAGTTTTGTCATGGGTTGCAATCGCGCGGTTATCTGCTTGATGAGTGCGGTTGCTTGTTGGTCGATTGGGAGTTGAACAATCAAGACATCAAGTTCTGTGAGTTGGATGCACTTATCCAATGCTTTGTCTAACGATCCACAATAGCTATGGGCCTTGAGTGCGGTATCTTGATAGCGCTGATCAAAGGCTGTGCAGTCATGTTCTCGGATAAAATAGGCGGCAATGGTCGGCGCGTTATTGATATTATGTGAACTCACTGAGAGCCTCCTACTGAAACGGCTTGAAGAGACGGGGCTATGACGCTACCGCTGTAGTAATTTTGAAGCGCACTAGTGGCATTGATGCTCGTCGGCTGCTGTAGTTTCTTACCGCTGAGCAGATCTCTTGGGTCTGCGATGCTAGCGATCAGATTGCTTAATGTGCTGCACTCAAGGGCAGGGGAGTACCCCGTTTTACCATCTCGAATCTCTGGTTTTATCGTACTATTATCACACCCGGTGAGGCTTGCGATTGCTGAATGAGTGATAAGAATGAACTCACTATCGGCGTGGGTGACGATTTTAACGTTTACCGATTTAGCGGCTTGACCAAATTGCGTTTCCAAACGCTTTAATACTCGTTTAGAGGTACCTTCAGGCACCACCAATTTTGCTGCGATTAAAGAAGGCACATGCCAATGATTCATCGCGCTCTTAAGCGATACGTGAGGTGAAGAATCGCTCAATCTTTGTGTTTGAGTGTTGATATCAAGCACAATTTGAGGTGCATGATACGGCGCAGATAGATTGTTACCGATATCGCTTGTTACTTGTTTTTCTATTGCAGTACACCCGGTCATCATTGCAGTTAGGCATAGCGCTAGTGTTCGTTTTCTAATGTTCATAATTTACAGTCCTTAAAACTCAAACCCTTTAAATGCTTCACTTGCGATGGCTGCAGGTGGGCGTTCATACCCCTCAATGGGCTTCAAGGTACGGCCGAAAATAAGCCGCTCAAATGGGCTGGTTAAGTGCGCGTTATCAATAGGCGTAGCAAGGGGTGTTTGGGTTGGTTCCACTAAGTAGGCGCTAGCAATAATGACCAGTTCTGTCTCGTTGTTACGAAAGCGAGAAGACTCAAACAGCCGTCCAAGTACAGGGATTTGATTGACCCACGGAAGATTTGTGAGTTCATCGGTGACATTTCGCTTTACCAGACCCGCTAAGGCAAAACTCTGACCTGATGCCAGTTCAACGCTGGTTTCAGCGCGGCGAATGTCAAAGCCTTGTTGAGTGCTTCCACCAATCGTGACGCTATTAGAGGCTGAGATGTCGCTTATCTCGGTTTTCACCTTGAGTGCGATACGGTTGCCAGACAGAATGGTTGGCGTCACAGCGAGTTGCACGCCAAATTGCTTATATTCAATGGTTGGTGCTTCGTCGCTACCGCCACTGATTATCTGTGGCACTTCGCCACCTGCAAGGAATGAGGCGGTCTCGCCACTTGTGGCGGTTAAGTTTGGCTCCGCTAGAACCGTCACTAAGTTTTCTTGCGCAAGAATATCAACCATACCCACGGCGTCGCTTCCGGCAAACTCCCCAACAATAGGGCTCTCTTTCCAAAGGAGATCACGAGTCAAACCAAAGGTAATGCTATTGAGTGAATCTTTTACTGTTTCGGAAGCGTAGTTCCATTGGAAACCGAAATTCTCTTTTACCTGCTTACTGACTTCTGCTATTCGTACTCGAATGTTGACCTGAGTTGGTGCAGAAATAGACAACCGATTAATGACTCGGCCTTGAAGCAATCCCGATGTTCCCGCACCATTACCCACGCTTTCGTTGCCTTTATCGGCGGCTGACTCCATGTTATCGATATCCATTGAAACGAAATAGCGGTTGGTCAATTCGACCGCTTGGCTTGCCGTTTGAGCATCGGGCACGGTGCCGGTTAGCATGACACTGTCACCATGAGCACGAACCTGAATATTGGCGTTGGGAAATTCACGCTTGAGCATCGGTGATAAATGTGACGTATCGTAGCCAACAATAATGTCTGTTGAGTAAATATCGCGTCCTTTATCATCCAATACAAAAAGGCTTGTTGTCCCTGGCTGTCTGGCAAACAAAATGATGGTGTTGGCAGATGTGGCTTGATAACTCGCTATCTCTGGATCCGAAATGAAAACCGTATTTGCGGCTGAGTTAAGTGAGAGTTTTTTGGCTTGGCCAACAAAAAGCAATTGGCTGGTTTTTGCACTCGAAATATCGGCGGCAAACAAGAAGGTAGGTGTAATGAAAGCCATCGCCGCTAGCCAAAGAGTCAGCCGAGGAAAAGGTTTGGCTTTTCGTAATAGTTTAATCAGTAACATGGTTCGTCCTTGGGTTATTCGGCAACAACTTCTACGCCGCTATCAACGACACTCAGATTTCGGCGCTTGGTGCCGTGCATCAAGATAAGGCTTGGGCTTTGAATTGGGGCTTTGAAGGTATCGATCACTTCGCCAGCGGTGACAACAGTTTCTCGGCTTTGGGTCTCCTCGAGAGAAAATTCGCTGCGTAAGCTGAGTGAAAGTTCGCCCATTTTTCGAGCAATAGTGAGAAGCTCAGCCTGATCGGCAGATGTTTCTAACGTCGCGGTGCCATACCTTTTTACGTCAAAGGCATCAAACTCTTTCAGGTTCTCTACGCTTTGGTTCACGGCTAAGACTCGAACCTTACTGAGGATGGTCTTAGCCATTAGCCCTGATAGCTCGTCGCCTCTTAACCCTTGCCCTTCTTGATTTGTCGATAGAATGACATCAACAGAGTTGCCCGGTTTTATCAGCCCTGAACTGCCAGAAATTACGTCAATAGGGATAGTAATGGCGCGCAACCCAGGGCGGAGAACCGCCGATAAATAGTTGTGCTCCCCCGGCTTGATGAAATGCGCAGGACTAAGGGGTTGCCCCACCTCAATCGTACTTCTCACCACAAAACCTTCCAATTCACTGAGATCCATCGTGCCTTTAAGATAGGTTCGGCTAATGTCGCCATCAAAATTGATGACTTTTTGCCATTTAAAATCTTCGGTTGTGATTAACGTTCCTCGCGGTAACGTATGGTGAGCAACCAGTAACTCCGGCCCTGCGATTTCTACCTCAGTTTCGATCGCCTTTGACGCCGGATTTGATAGCTCTGTTAGAGGAGAGCTAATATCTTGATTCCCCAAATAAAACCAACCTCCAGCACCCGCTAGAGAGAAGAATATTAGGTACACTGCAATTCTACTTTTCATTTTAATTATTCATAATCCATGGAGCTCCCAAAGGTGGAGCAGTGCGGCTGCCGAGATGGCAACACCGTACGGAACATCAGTGTTCCGCGTTGTCATTTTCCCAATCAGCCAGCAAGTGATGCTGACTGCACCACCGAATAAGCCAATCGTGAGTAGGATCCTTGGCTCGCCAGTAATAAGCAGACTGACGAGTATCAACTTAGAATCTCCGGCCCCAAGCACGGACTGAAAGGCGATCCCCAAAAACGTGATGGCGGCGAATGTTCCCCAGAAATATGGCGAGTAGTGATTCTTTGATGGTTCATGCAAGCAACATAAAAAACCATAAAGAATCAATAATGCGACAATAGTTCTGTTTGGGATGCGTCTGTGCCGAATATCACTCAATGCTGCGTAGCCATAACAGGCTACATAGCCAATCCCCCACTCAACAGGCATTAGTTTCCTTCAGAACCACCCGCCGTTTGCTGCTCAATGGATTCGGCAACTGTCTCAAAAGCGCCTGTCAGTGCTTGGGTGAATGCTCCGTCATCGCCTAGTACAACAGCGATGACCGCTGCTAGACCTGCTGCCAAAACACCATATTCAATAGAGGTTACGCCGTGTTCATTGGTGAAGAATCGGCTTAATTTATTACGCATATTAATGACTCGTTATTTTGTGAAAATTTATTTTATCGATCCTATTGATAATGAGATTGGTTATCACTAAGATTTGCGATGCATTATCATTTAGATCAATGTGTCGGTCAATCATATTTTTACGATATATATATCCACAAAAAATAAAAGGTTTGAAACTAAGATCTGTATGTATTGTGTTTCATATTATTTATGACTGAGCGTAGTGATTAATGCTGAATTGAATATGTAACTACTTATTTTTTGGAGAGAATTTAATGAGAATCACAAGGACTCTTGTCTCATCGGCAATTCTGACCGTATTGGTTGGGTGTGGCGGTGGCGACGGTGGGGGAGAAACGTCTTCAGGTGGAACGACTCCTGGTGCGAGTAATCCTGGCAGTTCCACACCAGATCAGGCTCAAACTAAGGTCGGTATTTTCACTGATAGTGCAGTGTCAAACCTAAAGTACCAAACGACGAAAGCGGATGGTTCACCGTCACTGAGCGGCGTGACAGATCCGGAAGGAAAGTTTCAGTTTAAAGCTGGAGAAACCGTCACCTTTTCCATTGGTGATCTCTCTTTGGGTTCTATTGTGGCAAGCGAAGTCATTACCCCACTTTCTCTGCCAGCTCCCATCAAGGTCTCACAAATATTGCAGTCATTTGATAGTGATGGTGACCCTAATACGAGTGGTATAAGTATCCCTGAAGAGATCCATGAACTGCTGGAAGATACCGGAGATGGAACGCTCGTTGATAAGCTAGTGGAAGCCGTTGAACAGGTTGACGAAGACTTCGACATGGCGTTCGATACTTTTTTCACTGAGTTTGAAGTTGAGGTAGCCAACGTCAATAATGATCTCGCTAGAGAGATCAAAATGGTTAAGGCGGTCGATGCCAAAAAGCACTTGGAAAAAAATGAACATATCGTAAAACAAGGGGGTGTTAACAAGCAGCTACTGGATCGCTTAGAGGACTTTTCTGACGATGAGAGCAACCCAAAAGCCCTATTCAATGTTTTAAAAGCCACCGGTCTGTTTGGTGCTTTAGACGGCATTGACCGAAAAATTGATTATACCTCAGCTGTGCATTTCGAAGATGGTCAAGCGTTTGATATTGAAGAAGTAAACCAACGTATTGAGAAGATAAACGCCTTGTTTGCATGGGCAACCAAGGCCGAAAAACAGAATCAACTCGATACCCCTGAAGGAAAGCAATCGCTGCTTGATTTATTGATCGCTTGGTCACCGGAAGAACCACTTAACACGCCTTCTTTTGATGGGCTGACAAAAAAGCAAATACTGGAACTATTTGTGTCGAGTGAGGGGTGGCTTAACCCAAATTATACCCTCACCCGAGTCAATACGATTGGAGAGTTTCAGGACTACCACGCAGCCGGTGATTACTCAATCAATCAGACGAATGTGTTACTTGAACTCCTATTCCCTAACCTCTCTTTGCATGAAGAATACGATTATCTTGAATGGATAAAAGTGGAGGGTAATTACGTTAATCTAGCGCAAAGTCACTCTCAACTTACCACTGTAACTCAAGAGTTGAACCTTCTTGATGACATCATTGATGGAGATATAGAACCTAGGGAAATTAAAGGACTTCTTGATGGCGCTTTGATTTTTGGCGGGCTGATTTTAAGCGACGCCGTGAACTACGCCGACATTATTCGTTCGGGTATGGTGGACGGTAAGCTAAACGTTGGAAAAATTAAGGAAGATGCAGAAGAATTAGATGCACTGATTGGGTTTGTTGTTGATGAAACAAAAAAGGCGTCTCTTGGTACCGATGAAGGTAAAACAGCGCTTACCTTGCAGTTAGAGAAAATGGGCATACCAGTCCCTAACTTGACGGGGATGACAGCGGAACAGATCCTAGATTTGTTTGACTCAGAAGGAGAGTGGTTTTCACCTGCGGGCATGGCTGACCGCACTCTCGCCTACAAAGAGTTACAATCTTACTTAGCGACACCAGGGCAAAAAAATTCAGAAAAGACTCGCGAGCTCATCAAAAATTTAATTCCAGATGCTGAATTTTCTTTTGATGTCGACTACCTAGCGATACTCATCACAGATGGTGTGTATATTGATATTTTGCGCTCTCTCGCGGATATTTTAGCCATGAATCACGCACTCACTCGATTTGAAGAAGTGGCGCTTTCTGACAATGAACCTGCGGATGTGCTGGCATTCTTGAATAGCTCAAGTTTGGTCGAAGGCCTGACCATTCTTAATGGTGTGGATTATCGTGCAGCGATGAAATCAACCATCGTTGATGGCAAGTTAGTGCCAAGTCGAATTCAACCGAATGTCGGTCGAGTGAGCCAGCTTTTCTCTTTTTCTACTGACAGCGTGAAAAAGGACTCGTTAACGACAGTAGAAGGGCAAACGGCATTTGGACAAGCTGTCGCGTTGTTTGGTGTAGAAGTACCAGACCTGACAGGCTTTACTAGCCAGCAGGTATTAGAATTGTTTGTACGAAAAATTATCTGGTTTGATGAAGAGCAGACTATGGCTCGTATCAACGCGTACAAAGCGCTGCAAGATTACCAAGCAGCGGTTGAAACGCAGACCATCGAGCAAACCAAAGTCCGACTGCTGGCACTGTTTCCTGATAACGATTTTGATTTTGAGCAAGATTACTTAGCTTGGTTAGTCTCAACGGATAACTACATTAACTTGCCACAATCTAAAACAAATCTAGCCTATGCTAATGAAGATTTAGCGGTCATCTTGAAGGCGTTACAAGGGGAAGCCACCGCTGATGAACTTTCTCAAATTCTAGGCTACAAAAGTGTCTTTAAGAATGTTTCTATTAATGGCTCTGTCGATTACTTAGCGGCATTACAACCTGGGTTTGTCGATGGGAAAATGAACCTGGATGTGATGACTCAAAATATTGTTCAGTGGAATACGCTATTTGATTATCTTACGACGCAGAAAGAGTCGTTAGCGACGCCAGAAGGTGTGGCCGCATTCACGGATGCCCTTGCTACATTCAATGTCACGCCACCTGATATGACCGGGTTATCAGCCGATCAAATACTCTCTTTACTGGGTAAAGCAGAAGGTTATTACACGGTTGAGGCAACACGTCAAAGTATGGCTGGGTACTCGATTCTAAAAGCCTATATGGATGATAATTCACAGCACAATGACCGAGCAAACACAGCCGCTGTTTTAGCCGAGGTCTTCCCCGATCTTGATCTAAAATTCGATGCCGATTATCACAATATGATTGTGGTGGCCGATGGGTTTATCGATGTGGGTGCAACCCATGGGAAATTGTCTTCTACGATCCGTCGTTTAAACATGTTCATGGAGCCGAACGCCAATTTTGCATTTCTCTGGTACGCTTTCCAATCAGCGGGTATACAAGGGATTGACCGTGATCAGGACTATAGATTTAAGCAGTTATTCGACGGCGGTAACTTTAACTTAGACTATGTTCAAACCATGGTCGCGACCATTAACTCTGTCGCGGAATTTGCGCGTAAAGATGCGATTTGGCCAAGCCAACTTCGTTTCCCTAACTCGGTTGTCAGTCAAGATAACTGGAGCGCCACGGAATTACAGCAGCTAATCCAAGACGCTGGCTTTACGATCCCTATCACCCAATATAATGGACAGGTCATTGACCATAAACCGGACCTGATTTTAGACCACAAAACCAATGTTCTTGATTTGGTTCAAACGCAGCGTAGCTTGAGTGCCATTGGTGCCTCAGGTGTTGCAACATTGAAAGTGAATGCGCACCGCTCGATCAACCATAATTTCTACCATTTCGCTCTACGTAATGATGGCAGCATTGTCGCTTGGCGAACGGATATGGATAGATATGATTTGGAAGATCATACACCCGTTGTTGTAGAAATGAACAAGTTGGGACCAAAAGCAATAGAGATGTTTGCTGCTCAAAGTCTTGGGGCTGCAATACGAGAGGATGGTTCGGTTATGACTTGGAATAGTCGAAACCCTAATGGTGAGGTTACTATTCCTGAAGGGCTCGACGGTTCAATTCCTGCCGTCGCTATTGTGGCAACAGAGAATGCGTTCGCTGCGATTAGAAATAATGGTTCAGTAGTAACATTTGGTGGTGGAGAAGAGGCTGATAGCAGTAAATATCAGCAAGACCTAGATGGTAGCAAACATAAAGTGGTCTCAGTGCATGCGACGAATGAATCGTTTGCCGCTCTACTCGATAACGGTAGTGTGGTGACGTGGGGGAACATAGATGCTGCTGACCAAGATAAGCTTGCTCTTCAAGTTCCAGGTCACGGCCCAGGTAGCCGTGAACAAGACCGTCATTTAATGATCGATGCTATCTATTCCAATCAGGGGGCATTTGCGGCGATTAAAGGTAACGGCGAGGTGATCACATGGGGCGATGTTGGTTCTGGTGCTGATTTGGGTGAGAAACAAATGTTCCTCAATGGCGATGTTTCCGCCGTATCGATTGCGGCAACAGAAACCGCATTCGCTGCGCTTCGCAGTGATGGACGTGTTGTTGCCTGGGGCGATATTACCAAAGGGGGAGCGGCTGAATTTAACCGCGGTGACCTGCCAAGTTGGATTTGGACAGATGAGACCAAGAGTGAATATCAGTCATGGTTGAAAGATGAACCCTATGGCGATCCTAACGACCCTGACGGGATAAACTGGAATAAGGTGTATACCGATCTTGTCTATGTTGGGAGCAGCATGCCGGAGAACCCTGCCGAGCTAGAGAGTGGCGTTATCAGTGTTCACGCGAGTTTCTCTGGCTTTACCGCATTAAAAGCCGATGGAAAAACACAGGCTTGGGGTTCGGATATGTACTTCCCTGATAGCGTTAAGAATGCCCTTGCAGCTCAAGAAGTTGCACGAGTGTTTGCCGCGGGTGATATTTTTGTGGCTGAAATGGTCGATGGATCTCTTCAACAATGGGGCACAGAGTTTGGTCTGACAGAGTGGGGTGAATATGGCATCGCTATACCAACTGAAAAACTCAATGGCAGTATCAAAGTGAAGGACGTTAAAATTGACAGTAGCACCATCGTTGCACTTCGCGAAGATGGCTCGGTTGTGCAGTGGGGAGTCCGAGACTTTGAGCTAATTCCAAACTACTTCATTGGGGGTAAGGATGTGCCTAGAATTCCAATGCCAGCAGAGTTGTTTGATGGATCACTCACCGAGAGAAAAGTGGTTGAAATCTATCAGGTACGCGGAACATTTGGTGCATTGCATGCCGATGGTTCTGTAACGACTTGGGGTAGCTCAAATGACAACGGTAACTCACTGTTCGCTCAGCGTGAGCTAGGCCCGAATATGACGGCTGTTGATTACAGTACCGATCATGATGCGGACAAGGATGGTGTGATGTCGAGTGTGGAAAGACTGAATGGCACATCACCATACTCACGTGATACTGATGGCGATGGGGTTGATGATGGCACCGAAATTAATGCATTGTCTTCCAACCCACTGACCTTGCGTCGATCAACGAAGGTCGATGGTAAGGTGGCTTATGATGATAAGCTACTTAAACGAAATGGTGAAACACTGCCAGCGAGCTGGCTGAAACATTAACTTTTCAGGCCTGGCATTCTGTCAGGCCTTTTTCTATCCTCAAGTCTAATTTTCTCTTTCTATTCTTTATAAGTTTCAGCGGCAACTCTCTTTGGCAATAAACTATCTAGCGTTAGGCTTCGGTTTATTAGGGAAAAAGATAACGAGTTCAGGTTCGTTATCTTTTTGTAAGCCTGACTAAAAACAAAAATGGCAGTTTTCTTCATCCAAGCCATGAATGCCTTTCTGGCTCGCTAGATGCGCTTTCCCTGCGGCTATTCCCATATTGTACCCTGCGTGCAGCACCTTCTGATTCATGGTCAACCGACGAACGGCGAAGTCTTCTGGTGGCGCAATGACGCGAATGGTGACTCCATTTGGTGGATTACGAATGAACTCCAAAGAGCGATTATAGTTATTCGATCGCTGTAACATGGCCTGAGCAACGTTCGGGTATTTCGCGAGGAGTTTTTTCATCATCCAAGGGGATTTCACTGGGCTCATTTGGTAGCTCAATGGGTGCGAAAGGATCACCGTAATATCGGTTGCTCCTTTTCGATAGGCCTCTTGGACAGGAATCGAGTCTGAAACACCGCCATCGGTATAGCAGCGGCCAGAAAAACAAGGCGTAGTCTTATAGGCAACTGGCAAAGCGGTGGTGGCTTCAACAACCTGGCCCAAATTACTCGGCTGAACATGATAGTAATCTGCGTTTCCTGTATCGATATTGGTCACGGCTGCATACAGTGGAATGGCGCTAAATAGTTGCGCCCAATTCAAAGCGTAGTCACGATTGGATTGCTCCCAAAGCCAACGAACGTCAACAAGATTGCCACCCTTTGCAAATCGAACCGGGCTATAAAACTGCTTGTCGGTTGCGAGCTTAGTGATCACATTTAGGCTTCGCTTCGGGGCATGCCCGAGATAACCAATGAGGTTCGTTGCTCCTGCTGATACACCAATCGCAAAGTCGTAAGGGAGAAAGTGCTCTTCCATAAAGGCATCAAGGACGCCGCTGGCAAAGATGCCGCGCATTGCGCCGCCTTCTACAATAAGCGCTTTCGTTGTTTTGTTTGGTGTGTGGTCTGTGGACATGGGGGCTTCTCAATCTCAATTCTTGTGAATAGGATAATCTTGGCGAGTAGCCTTGGATAATGGGTTGTGTGTATTGGTTTGATAGGCAACGTCGATGTATTCTTTATTTGTCTTTGGTTAACCATATTGTGCTTATGATCTGCCTATTCTTAACGAATGGGTCATCGTTTGAAGGTGGAAAGTTTGGGAGATGGAAAGTTTAAGAGGTGGAAAGTTTAAGAGGTGGAAAGTTTGGGAAATAAAATGCCGATGAAAGAGAGTTTGGCTATAGAGCGCTTCAGTGATCGTTAGCGTATTTGAACAGCTTGAGCGGTACTATGGCCGTTTCGATTGGTGGCCCAGTAAAGACCCATATCAGATAATGGTGGGGGCGATTTTGGTTCAAAACACCAACTGGAAAAACGCAGAGAAAGCGATCGCTAATTTAGGTGACAGGCTCAATCCAGAGGTAATTTCAGCCATGCCGATTGAGGCGCTTGCGCAGAGCATTCGTTCCAGTGGTTATTACAACCAGAAGGCTCTTAAACTGAAAGTCATGACAGAGTGGTATGCCGGATACGAATTCGATATTACGCAAGTGAAGAAACAAGACCTAGCGCTTTTGCGAAAAGAGCTTCTGAGTATCAAAGGGATTGGCGGGGAAACCGCAGACGTGTTCTTGACCTATGCGATTGGTAAGCCCTCGTTTGTGATTGATGCCTACGCCAGAAGGATTTTCAGTCGCCATGGGGTAGTGGTGCCTAAATCTTATGATGCCTTTCGAGAGATGATGCAATCTGCCATTCCACCGGATACCGATGTTTACGCGTATTACCATGGTTTGATTGTGGAGCATGGGCAGCAGTTTTGTCGAACCAACCCATTGTGCGCGCAGTGCCCATTGACACACTCTTGTCAGAAGAGGAGTTAGAGAATGAACGGTCAGAATGACATCGTCTTGATCAGAGGGTTGTTTCGCGGTAAAGCCTACTGGGGGGAGTTTCCACAAGCGTTACAGGCCCGTTTTCCCGATCGTACGATTCGGTGTGTAGAGATCCCTGGCGTTGGAGAGCGCTGGAAGGAACGTTCTCCTACCTCAATTCACGCCATGATGGAGGATATTGGTCAGCAGTTAAACTCACCCAACAGGGTGGATATCATTTCTATCTCAATGGGAGGAATGATCGACTAGTCAGTTGTAAAACGACGCAAGCTATTGCTCATCACTGGAATTTAAATTATCTCACCCATGACGAGAGCGGGCATGATTTACCTTTGGATGACCCTGATTGGCTTATTGAGTGTATAGAGGAGTGGTTTGAGAAAGATGCTCATTGTAGTGATAAGCACCTTTCGGTTTAGTGGAGTATCCATGTGATTCATCGCTTAAAGGACAAACTTAATGAGGCAAGTTGGTCGGCTTTGTTTTTTATATTCTTGGTTAACATAGTGACCTCATTGACACTTTCAAGATTGCTCTGAGATGCGTTTCTGACGCTTGATACGTTTTGATTGATCTCTTGTGCGGCGGCTGACTGTTGTTCTGCTGCGGTTGAGATCTGAGTTGTTTCCAATTCAATGTTGTCCATTATCTTGGTTAATGAGTCTATTTTTGTTCGGGTTTCAGCGGTAAAGTCTATGCATGTTTTCGCTGAGGACTGCCCTTTCTGCATGGATTCAGAGAGTTCATTCACTGAATGGGAAACGCCCTCCATGGATTGATGGATTCTTTCCGTCACTTTTTGGGTTCGTTGACTAAGGTTTCTCACTTCGTCTGCAACAACGGCAAACCCGCGGCCTAACTCCCCAGCTCGTGCGGCTTCGATTGCCGCGTTCAGTGCGAGTAAATTCGTTTGCTCGGCGATGCCTTGAATTTCTGACATCAGCTCGTTTATATTGGCGAATTCATTAGACAGGCTTTCCGTGGAACTTCGCGATGCTTCCACATCATCAACCAATACAGAAACGTGCTGCTGCGTCTTGTCTATAAGGCTATTTGCTTCTTGGCAGTCTTGATTTGCAGACGAGACCTGTTCAATCGAGTTTGACGTATTACGAGAAATCTCGTTTATCGTCATGACCATTTGTTCAATAGCGGTCACGACACTTTCTATTTCTAAGTTCTCTTTTTCTATGGAGTCGAGAACCTGTTCAGAGGTGACTTCAAGGCTGTCAACCTGATGTTGAAGGTTATGGCTGCTGTCTTGCGTTCGACCTAATATCGTTCGTATTCGGCCCTCATCCATCTTGAGATGGTATTCAGCATAATTGCTTGGATCGTCACAAAAGACCAGTCGAGAGACACTGTCGTAGTCTCGCTGTAGGTTGTCGTAAAACTTTTGACGTACAAAAAGATCCTGATAAAGCAACACCACCGTTGTGATAGGAATGATTAAGGTGAAAAGTGGTGAGTAAAATAAACCCGCTAACATAGCGAGTAATGTGACCAAAGAAAGGGTGGGGATGCGCTGTTTTTTGACGAGTTCTAGAATGGCACCGAGGCGATTTCTTTTGCCTTCATTAACGGAGGCGTAGAGTTTTATGGCACGATCTTTTACTTCTGGCGCCAATTTTCTTCTTACTGATTGGTAACCAACCAGTACGCCCTCTTCGAATACTGGCGTAACGAAGGCGTCTACCCAATAGTATCGGCCATCTTTGCAGCGGTTTTTTACGGCACCACGCCAGGCCACCCTTTAGATGGTCCCAAAGATCTTTAAAAGCGGCTTTGGGCATGTCTGGGTGACGAATGATGTTGTGATTTTTATTCAGTAGCTCTTCAGGTGTGTATCCTGCAACTTTGTAAAACTCGTCGTTGGCATAGGTGATAATGCCTCTCTTATCGGTTGTTGATACCAGTTCAACATCTTCAGAGAATTCGACTTCTTCGTCGATGACTTTCATATTTCGTTTGTTCATTGCTTAGCCCGGTAAAGAGTGACTGTTGTCTCACAAGTCCGCTTTGTTTCAGCGCGGTACTTGCGCGAGTATTAACACCTTAAATATAGACTATGAGCAAAGATTCACAGTGCAATCTTAGGCACATTGAGTATAAAACTCATTGTGTCGCTGGGAATAAGGACCAAACAGGTAACTCTCTATGATTTCAAGCTTTTGTATGAATGATGGTGATTGAATTGTGGCTGAACGGGGCAGTGTATTGAGTTGTTTCAGGGAATAAAAAACCACACCGTCACAGAATAATGATAGGTGTGGTTTGAAATGTTTAACGCAATTAACTATGCGTATTTGTGCGCCATTAAACAGCCGTAAGCCGTCATAAATGGGGCTTCTTGGTACTGTTTAAGACCTGTTTCGCTGAACTTAACCGGTAGTGGGTTACGCTTTAGCTTCTCTTTAATTTCAGTGGGTGCCACCACTTCAACGTCTAGGCCTTCAATCAGTTGAATCGCGGCTTCTAGTTTGAAACCAAAACCGCCGCCTGCAAATTTGCCTTTGGTTTGACGCTGACGAATCACGACTTTATCCACTTGGTAGTCTTCCATCAGTTTTGCGAAAGAGAACTGGAAGTCTCGAATCTGTTGAGTATCGTTGCCGTTCGCAATAGACACTTTTGAAGAGCGACAGTCAGGAATATTGAATACACCTTCAGACAGTGAAAGTAGACAAATAACCGCGTCATTACCCTTGATCTCAACACCACAAATTTTCATTTTATTACCTTTTAACTTTAGACCTCGACATTATAGAGGTTAATGACCCTGATAGACAATCAGCCTTTCGCGTTGAACCGTGAAAGGCTGATTTAAGCTGATTGATTTTGGGCAAGAAAGGAGGGGGAGACGGGTACTTGAATCAAGGGGCAACTTTCAGGTTTTCAGTAAGTAGTATTAAATATCGTGACGTTCTTATCGATTAAGTGGTGAAGAGCGAGCGGTCATCTACTATTAAGTCATGAGCTATCAATGAGTTAATTATGGATCCATTAACGCAGGGCGTACTGGGCGCTTCTTTGTCGCAATCAATGAGCAAAAAACAGCATCTGGTTATTGCTGGCTTCTTTGGGCTGATCTCCGGAATGACGCCCGATTTGGATGTATTGATTCACTCACAAAGTGATCCGCTGCTGTTTTTGGAATTTCATCGCCAGTTTACTCATTCACTGCTGTTTATCCCGATTGGCAGCTTTCTGTGTGCTTTGGTGTTGCACCCTCTGTTTGGGAAAAAACGAGGGCTTTCATATAGACAGAGCTGGCTTTATTGCGCTTTAGGCTATGGTACTCATGCGTTGCTAGACGCTTGCACCTCTTACGGTACTCAGCTTTTTTGGCCGATCACCACCGAACGTTTTGCCTGGAATACCGTGTCGGTGATCGATCCGGTTTTTACGCTTCCCATTTTGGTACTTGTGGTCTTTTCAATATTGAAGCGAAACCCTTGGCATGCTCGCGCCGCATTGGTTTGGGCATTGCTGTATCCGACACTGGGGATGATCCAAAGAGACAGAGCTGAAGACGCGGGATGGCAGCTAGCACATGAGCGTCAACATCAACCGATTCGGTTATCGGCAAAGCCAAGCTTCGCGAACATTTTGGTTTGGAAAGTGGTTTACGAAACGGATGAACATTTTCATGTCGACGCGGTCAGAGTAGGCTCATCGGTTAAACGATACCCTGGAGAATCCATCAAAAAGTTAGACGTAGCAAGGGATTTTCCTTGGCTTGACCCTCACTCGCAACAAGCAAAAGACATTGAACGCTTTCGCCACTTCTCAAATGGCTTTATTGCCCGGCACCCAACAGACGAGCTGCGTATCATTGATGTCCGATATTCAATGGTGCCCAACCAGCTAAGTGCACTTTGGAGTCTCCGGTTATCTCAAGCGGCTGACGTCGATGCACACGCAGAGTACTTAACACATCGAGACAACACGAAAGCTTCTCGCGATACCTTCTTGGGTATGTTGTTCGACACGCCATAAGTTCACGACTTCCTAGTGGGCAAACTCACCGGGGTTGTTGTCGCTATCCTCTAGCCGTCTATGTTTATAATCTACTCGGAAGCTATCAATCTTTGATTTTAACTCTTGAACTCAGCCTTTTAACTTAAATGCGCTTGTATCCAACGTGAAATGTCATCAATTTGCTCTGCGCATACACTGTGCTCCATCGCATACTCGCTATACTCTGGCGCAAAGCCTTGGTTAGTCAGCTTTTGAAGCGCTTGCTTACCCAGTAGTGGGGCGACAACAGGGTCATAGGTGCCGTGCATGATGCTGATATCAAGGTCTCGGTTACTGTCATGAAGAACAATCGAGTCCTTTGTTGCAAAGTAGGTCGACATGGCGAGTAAACCGGCTAAGGGTTGTGGGTAAGTTAACGATGCTTGGTAGGCAACAGCGCCACCTTGAGAGAAGCCAGCAAGAATAATACGGTCTGATTGAATACCGCGTTGAATCTCGCGATCAATCAATGCTTGAACCGCTTGCGCTGACTGGTTGAGCTGTTCGGCGTCAACCGTGCGTTCAATACTCATGTCGAGAATATCGTACCAGGCAGGCATTACCATACCGCCATTGACGGTCACTGGAATGGATGGTGAGTGTGGGAATACAAACCGAATAGCGAATTCACTTGGCAGATTCAGCTCTTTGACGATTGGCTCAAAATCATGGCCATCGGCCCCTAAACCGTGCAGCCAAATGACGGCAGCATCCGCAGTGTTCTTGGGTTCAACTTCAATACGTGGTAAAAAATTCATAGTAGATGTCTCTTAGGGTTTCATTTTCCATCAACTTCCCTCAATTATTCATTAATAAGCGCATATATTGATGGCAACCAAGGGTAAAGCAGTCAGCCATGATCTTGGTACTGACTCACTAAAACAGGCATTGCCACTATGAGATGGGTGAGAGGTTTGTGCAAGGACAAATCAGCCACTTATCTCGATTGCTCTGGCATATAGAGGAAATATGTCGTGCAGAGTAACGCGGTTGCCTATGCTATGATTATTGTCATAAGACTCTTTAAGGAGCAGGTTTCAAGCAGCAGGTTTCACCACCCCATTTAATCTGCTATAACGCCTACCAGCCGAAATCAGTAATGATTCGCTCTTTTCACGTTTTTAAGGAAACGTCTACTATGCCAATGTTCCAGCGCCTCAGCGTTACCCTGCTTTTAGCCGCAACGCTTGTCGGGTGCGCGTATCTTCCTGATGAAGTTGAACACACGAGTGAGGCAAAACCGCTTCACTACTCTAGCCAACTGTCGGCGCTTAACGACGTTTTCTGGAGCGAGCAATCAAGTGCTGAACAGAGCGCTATCGTAGTACAAGAATCGGGTTGGGATGCGTTGGCACAACGATTGGCGCTCATAGACACAGCGCAGCACACCATTGATATTCAGTACTATATTTGGAATTCAGATTCGTCTGGGCACTATCTGGCGAGTCGTTTACTGGCCGCCGCTGAAAGAGGGGTGCATGTTCGCGTCATGCTGGATGACATCAACCTCAATGAACGTGAAGATTTGCTCGTGACGCTCGATTCTCACCCTAATGCAGAGATTCGTGTATTCAATCCTACTCCTAACCGTCGTGGTGTCGCTAAGTGGTTTAATTTTCTTGGTGATTTTTCGCGTTTAAATCGACGTATGCACAACAAATCTTTCACCGTGGATGGGGCATTTTCGATTGTCGGGGGAAGAAACATTGGCGATGAGTATTTCGACCTTTCTGACGAGATCAACTTTCGAGATCGAGACGTTATGGTTGTCGGGGAAGTGGTGGTCGATATTCAATCTGGGTTTGCCCAATACTGGGATAGCCGTTGGTCGTACCCTGTCGAGTTACTGGGGGGAGAGCCAATGAGCGATCTCTCAGTGGTGAGTGACGCGGCGGCTCCTCATTATCTCAACTATCCTGCACTGCCCGTTGGCGAAGAGATATCTCGTCAGTTTATGGCGTCGCTAATGAACGAGATGCTTCCTGTAAAAGCGCATTATGTGTACGACCAACCTGTTCCAGTCGACGCAGGCAACACAAACGAACCGAAAGCGACGGCCCAATACCTCACGTCGCTGGCGCAGCAATCTGAGCAAGAAGTGCTTCTAGAGTCTGCGTATTTAATATTTGATGATACCCAACTCAAGGGTTGGCAAGCTCTGAGCGAGAAAGGGGTGCAGATCAAAGCGCTGACTAACTCAATGGCTTCCAATGATTTAGTGACGAACCATTCTGGCTATGCAGGCCGAAGGCAAGAAATGCTCGAACATGGCATCGAGTTGTTTGAGTTAAAGCCCATGGCAAGCTTATGTCAGGAGTCAACCAAAGACGCTTTGAAGTGCGCGCCTCATACTGGTTACGGGCTTCATGCGAAATCGGCCGTCTTTGACAACCGCATTGCGGTGATCGGATCGTTTAATTTTAACCTGCGCTCGACCTACTTGAATACAGAATCTCTATTAGTGATTGAAAATCAAGGTGTGGCTGAAACACTCGCTGGGGAGATAAGCCACGCTATGATTGAAGAGAATAGCTGGAGTCTCAGTCTAGAAGAGGGAGATGTGCGTTGGTGGTCCGGTGAAGAAAGCCTAAATAGCGAGCCAGAAACGGGCAGATGGGAACGATTTGAATCCTATTTTCTTCAGCTGTTTCCAATAGAAAAGTACTTGTAATTTAGACATCGAAAACGAGCCGAAATTGGCTCGTTTTTGTTTTTCAGTTAAACCCATTGTCGGCTTAGTTCATTAAGTACAGCCACGGCTATCTTAGATAAGCAGGCTATTCGCCAGCAAGGTGAACAATGTCGGTGTATTGAGGGCGCCAGCCAAGTTCATTCTTTATTTTCTCTGAGCTCATGCATTGATCCAGCATTGGCCCTAGCGCCCATTCGCCTTGTTCTGAGAGTACGTCGGTTTTCGGCACGGCTATTGGCTCTGACGGAAGGTTAAGTTTTTTGGTGCGTGCTTGTGCAATGTCGCCAACCCTTACGCCCTCTTCGCTGCACACGTTGTAGGCGCTGCCCGCTTTTCCCTGCTCCAAAACCAGTCGGTATGCCGAAGCAAGATCTTTGAGATGAACCACTGGCCAGCGTGTGTCGAGAGATCCCCACACCTGAATGCGATCGTCTATGGGTATGAAATCAGCAAGCGCTCCACCTTCTTGTTCATAGGCTATGCCGGGGTGAATAATGCACGTTTTCAAATTGGGTGCGTCGAGAAGCCGTTGGCTATGGGGCACCATCCAATCGAATGTTGCTATTGGGTTGAGTTCACTTCTTTCCGTGGCAGGGGTATCCCCCGTTTCCCCATACAGCCAGACGCCGCCGGTGTAGATGAAGTGTATGGCGCGGTTAAGTTGGTGGCTTTGCTCAATCAGTGCGTCGATAACACGGCGATCAATCGGGGCCATATCCTCACAAAATGTTGCGGCGGCATGAATGATTGCATCGACGGTTTGAAGCGATGTTGACCACTGTTTTGGTGCTTTTAGGTCCCCCATGACAACCTCTGCGCCTTTATCGATGACTTGTTGCGCCGCCGAATCGGAGCGAGCTAAAGCCAATACGGAATGGCCATGCTGCAGCAGTTCATTCAGTATAGCGCTGCCGATCGTACCGGTGGCTCCAAGTAATAGAATTCGCATTTTTTTTCTCCTTTTTATAAAAGAAGTCAGCCTAAATCCTCAACCTGACTTGAGGTCAACACTTAATAGTGAGACACACGTATTTGGCGCTGTTTTTACTTAGATTATGTTCATTAAAAAGTGAGCTGCTCACCATCGAGTGGTATCAAGACTTTATTGCTCAGTCCTTCAGCAACCAGCGACTGACGAAGTGTTTCTCGGTCAACCGGGCAGTGATTCAGGGCTTCCATATGGTTGGCGATGACTTTTCCTGGAGAGCGTCTGATGAACTCGATCGTCTCATGCCCTGACATGAGTAAGGGTTGACCGACATCCATTTGCGCTTCGCCTGTCGCGACGACAGTAATGTCGGGTTGATGCACTAGCAGAGCGTGTTTGATGTCATCGGTTAATACCGTGTCTCCACTGATGTAAATGGACGGCTCGTTGGGTAACTCGATGACAAAACCAACGCCATTCGCCATAACATTGTGTATCCAACCGTGGCCATGCTGGGCCGGTATAGCCGTGATTTTTCCGCCCCAAAAGTCGAGCACTTGCCAGTCATCGATTCCATTTGAAACAGTGATGCCGTACTTTTCTAAATAGGCTTTATCTCGGCTAGGCGTGATGACTGGAATGTTGTTCTCAATCAGAAATCGCTCACCGGCTGAATCCAGATGATCCGTGTGTTGCAGAGGTTTAATGCCAAAGGTGCGGCTGTGCGTGACCAATGCATGAGTGACTTTGCTTAAAATGTCATCAGCGTTGCTTGGGAGATCGACCGTGGGGTTTTTCTGGCTCTTAAAACGCATGACGGAAAAGGGGGGAAGTGAGCCCCTTTTACCCAACATTGGGTCGATAAGAATAAAGTGATTGTTTGATTCAATGACAAATGTCGCGCTTCGCAGGTGGTGGATGATCATTACTGTTCCTTACGATTTAAACGGTGATAAACAGTATGCAATACCTCTTTTGTGTGTAAAACTGTCCTTTAGGACACTTAGCGCTCAATTTGGGTCATTATGAAAAGTAGAGAAACGTTTAAGGTTGTCATGGTGGTGGCAAATGGCATCAGTGCCTTCCATTTGTCGGTGCCTTGTTTGGTTTTTCGTGATGCGTTTCAGGATGCGTTTCCAGACAGAAAACCGTTGTTTGACCTCTCTTTATGCAGCGTATCAGGCTGTGAAGTGGCAACGGGTTCAGGCTTTTCTATTTCGGTGTCTGACGATGTAAGCGTGTTGGAAGAAGCCGACATCATCGTTATTCCTGGTTGGGATAATGCCATCCCCCATGCCCCCACATTTTTGATCGACATGTTAACGAAAGCGCATCAACGTGGCGCGACGTTAGTGGGTTTGTGTCTTGGTGCGTTTGTGGTTGCCGAAACGCGCTTGCTCGATGGTAAAACCGCCACCACACATTGGGGCTATTCCGAAGCCTTCACGCAGCGCTACCCGAATGTGGTGTTTGATAGTCAGCCTTTGTTTATCGACCATGAACAGCTGATTACCTCTGCGGGCACCGCCGCATCTTTGGATTGCTGTCTTCACATCGTTAGAAAGCTGCATGGCAGTGATGTCGCCAGCCAATTGGCAAGAGTGATGGTGACCGCGCCGTTTCGCTCAGGTGGGCAGCAGCAGTACATCCCTGCGCCGATATCCAGCCGAGTGGATCAACCAACAAGCTTTACGCTGGTAATTGAACAGGTTGAAAAGCACGTAAACCAGCCGGTAAACATTGACGATCTTGCTAAGCGCTGCGCAATGAGTCGGCGAACGTTCACTCGTCAGTTTAAAGCGACCTACGGCTGTACATTTGGTGAGTGGCTTTTGACTCAAAGGCTGACGTTGAGCCAGCAGCTTCTGGAAAGCAGTGATTACGCCATTGCTCAAGTTGCTGAGCTGTCAGGTTTTGGCTCAGAAAGTGTCTACCGTAAGAACTTTAAAACAGCGTTCCAAATTTCTCCGTCGCAGTGGCGACTCAATTTTAGTGGTATGAGGGAGCAAGAGTAATGTGCGAAATCAGTTGTAGCGCATCATGAGCAAGGTTTTCGAGTTTAAATCCATTCTATTAGCCTGCGTCATCATCAGTGTCGGCCAGTTAAGTATGGGGTTGGTTTTCCCATCGCTGCCTTGGATAGCGAAAGACTTTGATATCTCCCTTGAGGAAGCCCAGCTTCTGGTGAGTATCTACCTGCTTGGCTTTGGCCCATCGCAATTCATTTATGGGCCTATTTCGGATGCGTTAGGGCGGAAGAAAGTGCTGCTTACGGGCTTGTTCATTGCCATACTTGGCCTGTTTATGATCATCGCTTTTCGTGACTCCTTCTCTGGGATGGTGGCTGGACGTTTTCTTCAGGGCTTAGGAACGGGGTGCTGCGCTGTATTGGCTAGGGCATCAACCCGCGACCGATTTAGTGGGGCTGATCTGCCTTTGGCCCTGTCTTATATTGCGATGGTAGCGTCTATCACACCGCTGTTTGCCCCCGTCATTGGTGGTTTTATTAACTTCCACTTTGGCTGGAGCATGGTGTTTATGTCGTTGCTCGGCTATGTGTCTCTTGCCTGGGTGTTGTTTGCGTTTCGCTTTAAAGAGACGGTTGCTGAGCGAAGTGCGATTCCGTCAGTAAAGAAAATGGTTCGGCAGTATCGCGATCTTCTCACATCGCGCTACTTCATGAGCTTTGCGAGTATTGGTTGGCTTAACTTTAGCTTGATGATTACAACGGTTTCGGTCATGCCTTTCATTATGCAGAACCAAATCGGCATGACGTCGGATGAATATGCGTTGTGGGCGCTTATCCCTGCGTTAGGCATGCTTGCCGGCACCAGTATTTGTAATCGCGTTCGGCCAATCATTGGTAGTAAGAAAATGTTGCTCTGTACGCCGTTTTTGCATCTCAGTGCGGCGATTTGGCTGTTTGTGTGCCCCGTTGAACCTTTGTATCTCATGCTTGGTCAGTTGCTCATGATACTCGGCAATGGTATTGCTTTGCCTTGCGCGCAAGCACTTGTGATGCAGCCTTACAAGAAGAATGCGGGTGCCGCCGCTGCGATGTCTGGGGGCGGACAAATGATCATGTCTTCAATGGTCAGTATGGGAGCAGTGTTGTTAGGTCTTGGGCAAGCGTGGCATTTGTCGCTGCTTATCAGTCTTTTTGCTGTGATTACCTTGGCCAATATTCTGCGCGGCTTCCGGTGCCTTGACTCGGAAAAATAAGCTCTGTCCTGCTCTGTTCCGTGTCTTGCTGTTTTATTGCAATAAGCATAAGCATAAGCATGAGATGCGTTGGGTAGGCGTTCATTAAGGCCCATCGATGTGAGCGCTGACCACCAACATTGTGAACCGTATAGTCAAAGAGAGTCGACTATCTTCGTGAAGCACGTGGTTTATCCGCTCTCCCTTTTAAGCGTTATAAACGCACTAAGTTGTCAGGTTCAATGTCGACCAATACATTACCAAGTATCGATTCAAACGCCTCTGGTGGCATTGGTTTCGCATACAGGTTTCCTTGCCCATAGTCACATTGTATCTTCGCTAAGAATTGTGACTGAGAGGCGGTTTCAATCCCCTCAGCGACGACTTTAATTTTAAGCTGATGGGCCATTGAAACGACGGCTGAACAAAGAGACGAGTCATTGAGTTCGTCATCAATATCCATTACAAAGCTCCGGTCGATTTTTAAACCATCAATATTAAATTCCCTTAGATAGCCGAGCGATGAATACCCTGTGCCAAAATCATCGAGCCAGACTTCAATACCTATGCGTCTAAAGTTATCTAACGTCTCTTTCGCACTGACCTTGTCAAACATTAATGCGGTTTCTGTTACTTCAACATGCAGGCGTGAGGTGTCTAACTGATGGTGTTCAAGCTGTTGGCGCACGGTATTGAATATCTTGCTTCCATAGAGCTGTTTAGGAGACAAATTGATCGCAACATGAAAGCCAGGAGGAAGCATATTGGCATCCCACTTTTTCAGGTCGGTACATGCTTGCTCGACTATCCAATCACTTAAGGGGTGAATGATGTCGGTGGCTTCTGCAACGGGTATAAACTCGTCGGGAGTGATATTGCCTTTGGTTGGGTGCTTCCAACGTATCAAGGCTTCTGCACCGATGATGATGCCCGTTTTGAGATCCACTTTGGGTTGGTAGTAGAGCTGAAATTGAGAGAGATCCGAAATCGCCAAGCGCAGTTCTTTTTCGATACGCCCTTTGATCAAGACCTGATTTTCCATTTCATTGGTAAAATGACTGTAACAGCCCTTGCTACTTGATTTGACCGTGTACATGGCGATATCAGCCTTCTTCACCAAATCTTCGGCAGAATCGCCGGAATCAGGGTAGGTAGAGATCCCTAAGCTGACACCAACGACGACGGATTCTCCAGCATCTTCGAGATAGATTGGCGTTCTCATCATTTTGACAACATCTGAAGCGAACTCTGACACGGACTCCACGGTTTGACCGCCGAATAGACAAAGTAAAAATTCGTCCCCGCCGACCCTTGCCGCTAAACTACTGGCTTTGCATTTGTCATTGATACAGGTCGTATTCTGTAGAGCATTTTTTAGTCTCTGCGCGACTTCAAACAGCAATTCATCGCCTGCTTGATGCCCCAGATTATCGTTCACTCGTTTAAACCCATCGAGATCCATAAAAAGGACTGAAAATCGATTGTTAGATTCTTGGCTTGATTTAATCGTATGTTCTATGTGCTGGAGGAATTGAGTTCGATTCGGTAAAAGAGTTAATGGGTCATTGTACGCTAGGAACTCAATCTCATCTTTACGCTGCTTAAGGTTGATATCCATGTCATTAAATGCCGATGCTAACTCACCGAGTTCATCACTGCGGTAGATGTTGTTCGTCATTAAATGTTCACCATCACTGATATGTCTTGATTGCCTTAAAAGATTGGTAATCGGTTTAATCAATGTTCCTGCCATGAAGATTGAGTAACATAAACTCAGCAGACACATCGCTATGGTTACGATGACGGTTAACATCGTACTGTGCTGTCTACTCGAACTATTGAGTTGTCGAATTGTCGCTTTGTTTTCATTTATAACGTCTTTGACGGCACTGAGTGAATATCCCATTACGATGCCACCTAACAGGCGTTCATTCATTATTAGCGGTCGTGCTAGGGTGAGCTCCGAGTCAGTTGCTTGAGAAAAAGGATTTTTTAGATTCAGTACATTTTCTAAAACCAATGGTTTATCGAGGAACATTCCATAATCATCGGCCAGTTCAGAGCCAGAATAGATAACCCGCCCATCAGCATCGAAGACTTTGATAAAGATGACAGAATCGTTTTTGAAGGCCGGCTCGAGTAGTGAGTGAATGGTTTCGATGTCATAAAAATACATCGGATTAAGGAGGGCTTCGGCCAGGTAAGAGACGGATTGTTCCGTCTGGTTCTTTGCGCTGTCGATGAAACGATCAGAAATGCTTTCTTTATTTTTATCAAGTATTTGCTTGTCGTAGTAAGTAGAGATAAGCGCTTGGGAAACGGTTAAGCAACCCATGGTTAGAAAAACCATAAGCATATTCCCAAGAACTAACTTACTTTTTAATTTCATTACATTCGTCTCTTGTCCTTATCGAACGAAAATTTCACCAACCAGCGTTTTTTGCTCTCCAACCCATTGAAGGCTGCTCTCTATTTCTGGTGTGATTGAATCAAACATTTTTGTCTTTTTGTACGCTCTAAGGGCTTTGTATCCTTCAGGGTCTAAGTGTGCATTTAACAGTAGTTTCAAGATATCTTGCTTGAGCTCAGGGGGCATAGAGCTTCGATTTAATATTAAAGATCGCGGCAGCGTTTGGCTGGTGTAGATCACTTGCAGTTCATTTCGCACCTGGTCGGGTATTTCTTTTCCCCAATCAAGATTGCTAAACGCCGCAGCCGCAACAATGTTTCTATGGACCCAACTCATCATATTGGTTTCCCCCCCTGAACGAGAAAATTCGTCTGAAAAAATGTAGCCAATTTTTCCATCAGGCGGCACTTCTCGAGGAGAGGTTAACTCATAAAGTTGGTAACCTTGATCTAGCAAAGTGGCTGCGGGTATGAGAAAAGCGCTGGTTGACCCTCTATCTTCAAAAACAACCGTTTTACCTTTCAGATCATCCAATGAATTGACGCCATTATTTAGCCGCGAAAAAAACACAGTACTGTATTCAGCAACGTCATCCTTCCACCGTCTCGCGAGTAGTTGCGCGTCTGCATTTTGGATCAGCTCTTGCGAGGCAAAAACCGTTTCAGACACTAGGTCAACTTGCCCGTTTTTTAGCCAGTGAGTCATTTGTCGAACATCTTTGGCGATGACGACGCGCGCGGTCGTGATATTGTGCTGCTGGAGGTTCGCTGCCATATATTCAGCAAAGGGTTGTGTTCGTTTGTATGCCCTCTGAGGGTTGGAGCTAATGACGCCAATAACCAGCAATTCTTCTCGTGAAAGGGTATCCGCGAACAGTGAATGAGAGGATAGGGCGATACTTACGAAGCCAATAAATAGAATGATTGCGTTGCGTATAGAAAATTGACAAGGCATGCATCACTCCGGTTAAACCCTTAATTATTCACCTAGTAAAGAGTAGACAGTGAATAGAGTGTCATCAATGATTGTTGACTTATTTATTAATTGTTTCACCTGTTTAGTGTTTCGACTCGCAGGTTTTCAGTTTTTGTTCGTGCACATTATCCATGACGAAAATAAACGGCTAAGAGAGAATGAAAGTTATTCGGAGTGATGCGATCCATTTATTGTCTTACTGTGATGCATTTTATACTTGCGATACGCCTTTGCCGACCCACCGCAGCAATTGCTTCGTTGCCTTGGATAAGACCTGATTCTGCCTCACAATATAGCCTAGATCAGTGCTGGGGAATTCCTCGAGGAGTGTGACTGGTGAGGTGAGAGAACGTGAGTTTGAAATGGCGAATTCAGGAACAATCGCGACACCAAATCCGGCTTCAGCCCAATCAATCTGAGCGTCTACGCTGCCGACTTCCATGACACGATGTTTCGGCAGGTTAAGCTTTGGCAGAGCACTATCAATCAATTCTCGCGTTCGCGTATCGTGGCCGAGTAAAATCAACGTGAGTTCCGTGTTTTTGCTACCACTGGCGTCGTTATTGTCTTGTGATACTCGCTCAAATCCATTGCCAAAAGCCACCCATTTCACCTGTTGCAACTCAACAAAGTGCAGCGGCTGTGTTTGTTTTTGTGAGATAACAAAACCCAGGTCGGCTTCCGCGTTCTTGACCAGCTCAGAGGCTTGAGCTGAGGTGGTATTGAGTAGTGTGATATCAATACCTGGGTAGGTGGTTTTAAACAGCTTGAAGGCGTCAATCAACAGCATTCGAGAGATGATATCACTCGCTGCAATGGTGATGGTTCCCGTATCCAGATCGTTTAGGGCATTGAGGTCGGCTTGGCATATTGTCAGCTCTTGCAGTGCTCTCTGACTGCTTTCGAGCAATCGAACACCCGCTTGTGTTAGGTGAAAGGGACTTCGCTCAATAAGCTTGACGCCAGTTGTTTGCTCTAACTGTTTCAGGTGCAGGCTCACATTGGGTTGGGTCATGTGAAGAGCAATGGCTGTTTTTCCGAAGTGCTTGTATTCGGCCAAGGTGACGAATGTTTTTAACCAATGAATATCGAGCATGCAAAAGCCTTTTTAATGACGAATGTTCGTTAAAGGGAAACCTCCCACAGTAAATGCCTATATGTATT
>NZ_MCWZ01000200.1 GCF_002877365.1 Vibrio sp. 10N.261.55.A7 | reverse complement strand
GATTATAATATATATAATTACAGATCGATTATTCCCACCACGATCCCCAAACGATCCTTCTTTGTGGAAAAGAATAGCCAAGTCTAATTTTTGTATTGAAATTGATCACAAATTTTAGACAAAAAAAAGCGACATCATAAGATGTCGCCTAGCAAAACGAGGTTGTCGCTGAATACAGAAATTCTGCGCAGCTTTACCAGAAAGCTATAAATTACACTGGAAGCAATGTGAGCAATGTCGTGTCAAAAAGAACTTGTGCAAGTTCGTAGAGTTCAATGTCATCACCTTCAGCTAATTAGATTCTGGTAATGTCATGTCCTTATGAACTTTCTCTCATTCCCTAAGACGAAGTTAATAATAATGATTCTCATTTAATAATCAACACCTAAA
>NZ_MCWZ01000199.1 GCF_002877365.1 Vibrio sp. 10N.261.55.A7 | reverse complement strand
TTCTTCTTGCTCTGGGTTCACTTTTGTCTTTTTCCGGTCATAAGGTCGGATATAGTGACCCTAGTAACATGGCTGGCGTTTCAGCTAGTTCACTAATTGAAAACGAGTCTGCTAAATCAACCATTGTGACAAAATTAGAGAGTACGTCTGTTGGACATAGCTTATTGATCGCTAGTTTGTTCCCACTATTTTATTGCCTGCTATCGTAGCCATCACCTAACAAATTGTTCAACTG
>NZ_MCWZ01000198.1 GCF_002877365.1 Vibrio sp. 10N.261.55.A7 | reverse complement strand
GTTTAAAAAGTTAAGAGTAAGGAATAACTTCCAGATGGGGCTATAGCTCAGCTGGGAGAGCGCCTCGCTGGCAGCGAGGAGGTCTGCGGTTCGATCCCGCATAGCTCCACCATCTTTAAGTGTTCTTGTTTCTTTAAAATAGAAAGTAGAATCTTTAAAAATGGTTTCGTTCGAAAGAACAAAATCTGCTCTTTAACAATTTGGAAAGCTGACGAACAACAACTGTGATTGGTTGTTGTTCAA
>NZ_MCWZ01000197.1 GCF_002877365.1 Vibrio sp. 10N.261.55.A7 | reverse complement strand
GTTTAAAAAGTTAAGAGTAACCTATGTCCCGTTCGTCTAGAGGCCTAGGACACCGCCCTTTCACGGCGGTAACAGGGGTTCGACTCCCCTACGGGATACCATCTTTAAGCACATTTTCTTTGCTATAAAATCTAAGTGTTTTTAAAAATGGTTTCGTTCGAAAGAACAAAATCTGCTCTTTAACAATTTGGAAAGCTGACGAACAACAACTTGATTGGTTGTTGTTCAA
>NZ_MCWZ01000196.1 GCF_002877365.1 Vibrio sp. 10N.261.55.A7 | reverse complement strand
CTCTGATGATGCGGCAAAGGCCTACCAAGCAGGAGCCGTGTTCGGCGGACTCATTTTCGTTGAAAAGTCAAAACGATGCGTAGATATTGAAGCCGCTCGATTGACCATGAGTGGTGCTCCTCTTCATTATGTCGGTGTCTTTCAAAACCACGCCATCCAAGACATCACGCACACAGTCTTGGAATTAGGCTTAAAAGCCGTACAGCTGCATGGCGATGAAGATCAAACGTATGTCGATAGCCTAAAAGAACAGCTTCCGAAGTCAGTAGAAATTTGGAAAGCCTACGGTGTATCCGATGCAATGCCGTCTCTTCTTGAAAGAAATGTTGATCGCCACCTTTTAGATACTCAGG
>NZ_MCWZ01000195.1 GCF_002877365.1 Vibrio sp. 10N.261.55.A7 | reverse complement strand
CCTAAAAGTATAGTGATAAAGCTGACTAAATGCGTGCGAATTAACGGATAATATCAATTATTAACAAAACTTTAACGACTTTTATGTTTACAGGCTACCTGGCAATATTTACGACCGTCTTACTTTGGTCTGGCTTCTTTCTTTCATTAAGAGGTGGTGCTATTTCATCTCTCACACCCGCTGACATGGCATTAACTCGGTTCGTAATCCCTGCTGTAATTCTATTCCCGGTTACTTACGCGGCAAGGCGCGCTATAGCGAGAACACCATTGAGATACCTAGCTGGAATGGTTATTGGTGGCGGACTTCCTTACCTTTTGATTGCTGGCTTGGCAATGAACTATGCAACTGTTTCTGATGGGAGTGCGTTGGTTCCCGGTACGCTGCCCTTGTTTGTGTCTGCCATCGCAGTCATATTCTACTCACAGCCTCTTAGTCATCATCGAAAACTGGGTTTAGGCTTGATATGTGTGGGTATTTTTATGTTCTTATGGCCAAACATGAGTGACGGTCAGGAATCTAATGCGTTACAAGGTCACCTCCTCTTTTTGTTTGGAAGCATCATGTGGGCAGTGTTCACAATTTCAGCTCGTGTTGCGCAGTTACCAGCCCTAGTTTGCGCTGGGTTTATTTCTTTCTTTTCGTCGATCTTGTTGATTACCCTTATCGCACTCAATGGCCTCGACAGCACATTGTTTCCATCTGACTCAGATCTAACTTGGGTCGGTAATATAAAGAACTGGCCAATGAGAGAATTAATGGGACATGGTTTGCTGCAAGGCATTGGTGCTGGAGTTATCGCCTCATTTACCTATCTGCATGCTATTTCAGTGTTGGGGGCGGAAAGAACAGCGGCATTTGGCTCGCTTACTCCGGTTGTGGCCACGTTACTTGCAATAGTTAGTTTTGGCGAAGCACCTAACTTAATGACTTGGACTGCGCTGAGCGTGATTTGTGTCGGAAGCATCATTGCCAGCAATGTCTTTATGAGGGATGACCGATCACTTGCCTATAAGCCACCGGTTTATACAAAATCTAACTAGACAATTTACGATTCTGTTATCCTTATCCAAGGCCACTTTACACCTGACGACTAAACGGGTGACTACTATAAACGTGATTGCCAAACGCCAGACTAACACGAAGTTGCCCAAGAAATGGTGAACAAGCGTTTTTAAAAGTAAACATCGGAACGGAACTCGTGAAGCTTAGGGATATCAGGATTGATGATAACCCTAAGCTTGTTCTATGCCGAGCATCACCTAAAACAAAGTTCAGCCCAACGAGCAAGGCCCGCAGTTACAGAGCCAAAGTAATTTCCGCTTACCACAGGTATATTTGGCAGTAGAGCTTCCACAGACTGACGTAATTGCGGTGATCGAGCAGATCCGCCTGTCATAAAGATAACATCGGGCATTTTGCCGCTCATCGTCACCGCTTCTTTTACGAGTTCAGCCATTTTGTTTTTTGGTTGCTCGATCGCTTCAATCATCTGTTGTTGGGTTATATCGATTTCCAAGGCTTCAGAAAGTAGATCAATAGAGGCTTTATAGTGAGTATCTGAAGAGAGAGCTATCTTTGCTTCTTCTGCTTTTCGAACAATACTGTAGCCCAGAGTTTCATTATAAACCTTCAGCAATCTCGCAAGCTTCTCTGGCTCAGCCGCGTCTTTGTGAAGTTGTTTCAGAGCATTCAAATTAGACCGAGAGTAGAAGTCTTTCTGGGCTTCGACATTGTTGATTGCTATCGGGTTCCAATACTGAGTAATCGGCATGTCTAACCCGGACACCATCTTGCTCCCAAAGCCAAACGGATTCATTAGCTGTTTGAAAGCAATATGTATATCAAGATCATTCCCTCCTACTCTCTGGCCACTATGGGCAAGTAGAGACTCAGTTCTGTCTGATAAGCCTTGCCAATCAGGCCCCATCTCGATGATTGAACAATCCGTTGTACCACCACCAATATCGACGACGAGAACGGTTTTATTTTCTAGTAGGGTTGCTTCATACTCTAAACCGGCGGCAACAGGCTCATATTGAAACAGTACATCGTTAAACCCTGCCCGTTTAGCCGCATTGAGTAATATGCGTTCTGCTTGTTGATTAGCCTCTTCCCCTCCTCTTCCATGGAAGTTTACTGGGCGGCCAATCACTGTATTTTGAATGGATTTCTGTGTATGTACTTCAGCTTTGGTCTTGATATTGGCCATCATGGCACACACAAGATCTTCAAAAAAACGAAGCTGCACATCATGTAGCCCCGAAGCCCCAAGAAACGACTTCGGTGATTTAACGTAGTACACATCCCTAGGATCTTGAAGATAGAGATCTAACGCTTCTTGCCCAAAAGCGATATCTTCAGGCTCAATTTCGATACTTTCTTCTCGATTGAATGCTATCGAGCGCCTTAGAACCTGCTCACCAATCGCATCAATAGGTGAAATATTGCGGTGACGAAACAAATGCTCTGACACTGATTCTCGCGTTGGCGCACACAACGTTGATGGAATGTAGTATTTCTCACCTTCTAGAGGAATCAGAAAAGGCTGACCATCTTGCATAGCGGCGACTGAGCAGTTTGCTGTTCCATAATCAAAGCCAATAAACATAGGTAACCTCGGGAGTTAAACATCAAATCAATCGAAAAAGGGCGGCAATGCTACATCAAGACAGATAGAAATTCTATAAAGAATCAACCACTAGTAATAACAATTGCGGTGACTCTGATATACTCCACACACTATTACTATACTGTCTAAATCCCATGAAAAGTCCGTGTATTGGCGCGTGTAAAAGCTCTGGAAATATGTGCGTCGGTTGTCAAAGAACAACGAAAGAAATAGCTGAATGGCAACGTTACACCGATGCCCAAAGAGATCAAATAATGGCAGAAATTAAAGGTGAAGCGTCCAGTCATAACTGCCCAGTCTGCCAATCAAGCGCCCAATGTGATATCCAGAATGGAAAACAAACCTGCTGGTGCTTTGATATTGAGAAGCGTGACACGTCGACGATAGAGAAAAGCGGCCTATGTATGTGTCGAAAATGCTTAAGCTCACTGCCTATACAGTAGCGTTTAACCTCTTTTCATCCCCAAACTAAAAAGGTTGCCCATATAAGGCAACCTTTTCGTTATTACTCTCAATGAGAATCGTGTACGGGAGATACAGAACGCGTAATGCGTGGCCTATTCTTTAACACTTAGAGCATTACTTTCAAACGAAATGCCTTTCCAACCCGAAGTCATGAAGTTTCTAATATTTTGATGATCATCGTTATCTGGGTTTTGTAGTACATCGACTCGATAAAACTTCCCGAAGCAAGCCAGTGTTTGTGGCTCTGTTAGGTCGAGAAGTTTTCCAAACGCAAAGATCTTACAAGAACCGTTGTTTTGATTTTCTTCATTAACCGTCGCTCCATTGATGAATTTTGCTGGAGTAAACTCATAATTTTCTTCGATGATTGTGATCGTGTGTTCGAATTCAATGGACTCTGGGGATTGATTGAGCTGTTCTAGGAATGAACTTAATTCCATTTTTTTCATTGCTTTGCGTCTCTTCGTGCCTTGTATTGAATAAGCACAGTATCACAAAACATAACCGAAGATGAACTGAGTACGAGTAGATTGTCTTTCCTTGGTGGTGATTGAAAAGTGTCATCGTTGCATTTCTTTACTGCTGCAATTGCAAAGTGTGGATATTGACTTTGATCTCTTGAAAAGCTTTGATATTGAAATAGAAAATTGAGAGCTCACTTAGTAGAACCCCCGACTAACGTGACAAAGAAAGTTGCAGTGACTATTCACGTGTATTTTAGAGCTATAGATAAAATAACGTCATTGCCATTTTCCCCGGCAACGGACTCAAAATGGATACCTGCTTGGCAGGATGATTACGCCATAGCGATCAATAACCTATTTTCTACAAGCACCTATACTAAAGAAACAGAATTCTCAACAAGGTGAAACATGAGTAAAAATAAGTTGTTTGAACAAAGTATTAGCAACCCTCTGTATAGCCGTGTCGGACGACGTATCATTCTCATTATTATTGCATTAAGTGGTGCTATCACACTCTTAACGACCTTAATGCAGCTCTATTGGGACTACAATAAAGAGTTCAATGATGTTGACCAGCGTCATTATGAGATTCAAAACATTCATGCACCTTTACTGGCGTCTTCATTGTGGAGCTTTGATCTTATTGTTCTTCAAGAAAGACTTGATGGACTGGTGAATTTATCCAAAATCGACTATTTGAAAGTGGTTTCCGGCGATAACTCTTTTAGTGCGGGTGAAGAAGTCACTGGGGAAGCCATTTCCGGTCTGTATCCGTTAGAGTATTCTGGGCGGGAGGGGGTTCCACCTGAAGTCATAGGACAGGTTTATGTGGAATCTAACACAGAAGATATCTATGACTCTTTGATAGAGCAGTTCTTTATCACCTTAGTCATTAAC
>NZ_MCWZ01000194.1 GCF_002877365.1 Vibrio sp. 10N.261.55.A7 | reverse complement strand
TGCAAAAACCATTCAAAGTAACTTTATGAAACTCGTCCAATAAATACGTACTTCCATATTTTGTCGACAGTCAATTAGTGAAGTGAGCCGAAGTTCATTCAAACAATCAGCGAGTTATAAGAAACCTCCCTCAGCGTCAACTAGTACTTAGTGTGAATATTAAAACTGAGACAAGGAGATAACGATGCTCTCGCAATGTTTGAAAGGAATCATGATGACTGGGTGCATGGTCAGTGTTCCCGCTTTTGCCTATGACTGTAGCACTGCCCTAAATTGGGACAGCGCGACGGTGTATACCTCGGGCGACAAAGTTCAGCAGTCCAATAAGGCCTACTCTGCACGCTATTGGACTCAGGGGAATGACCCAGTCACAGCTTCAGGGCCATGGGACGCATGGGAATTGCTAGGGACATGCAGCTCTGGTGGCGGGAATATTCCACCACAGGTTTCGCTTACATCCCCCTTAAATAACGCCGTCATCCCACAAGATGCATTGATCACACTTCAAGCCACCGCAAATGATGAAGATGGCACAATCGCGAATGTCGAGTTCTTCGCAAACGATGTCAGCCTAGGCTCTGACTCCCAGTCCCCGTATGAAATCATCTGGACAGCAACGCTCAACGCGAACCAGATTAAAGCCATTGCAACGGACAACGAAGGCGCAACTCAGGCAAGTGTGGCCTCTATTTCCGTTACCCCATCGAGTGATCTTTTACCGCCAGCCATTGAACTCACAAGCCCGACAGGCGTCGAGCAGATTACTGCAGGTGACGATCTTGTACTGTCAGCCACGGCAACGGATAGCGATGGCACAGTGGATAAGGTCGATTTTTACATCAACAACGAAATGGTAGTAAGCGATTCGAGTGAGCCGTATCAGTACACTTGGTCTTCAAGTGCTGGAACTCATCAATTTAAAGCCAAAGCAACGGATAACGACGGGCAAACAACTTCTAGCCAAGAAGTGTCACTCGTTGTTTCTTCTGCAAGCTCAGGGGGCTGTGCGGACGCTAAGCCATATATAGCGGGCACGAGTTACCAAGCCGGAGAATTGGTTCATAATCTAAACCAGAAGTATCAATGTGATGTCGCGGGCTGGTGCTCTTCAAGCTCAGCTTGGGCCTACGAACCGGGTAAAGGGGAGTATTGGCAAGAAGCATGGACAGGGTTAGGAACGTGTAGTACTCCACCAACCGTTTCAATCTCTTCGCCGCAAGATAACCAAGTCGTATTGGCTGGCACTCTTATCGACATTAATGTTGAAG
>NZ_MCWZ01000193.1 GCF_002877365.1 Vibrio sp. 10N.261.55.A7 | reverse complement strand
ATTCGCATTGATGAAGAAGTACTGGCTGAAATTGAGAGCTTGTCTGATCTTGCTCCGCTCCACAACCCTGCTGGTGCTATCGGTATTGAAGCGGCGATGAAGGCTTTCCCAAGTCTTCCACAATTCGCCGTCTTCGATACTGCGTTCCACCAAACGATGCCTCAAAAAGCATTCACAGGTGCAATCACTAACGAGCTATACAAAGAATACGGTATCCGTCGTTACGGCTTCCACGGCACCAGCCACTACTTTGTAAGCCGCGAAGCGGCAAAAATGCTGAACAAGTCGATTGACGAAGCGAGCTTCATTTCAGTTCATCTAGGTAACGGTGCTTCTGTTTGTGCGATTGAAAATGGTCGATCTGTTGATACCTCAATGGGCTTTACACCACTTGCTGGCCTAATGATGGGAACGCGTTCTGGTGACTTAGACCCTGGTATCATTGAGTTCTTAATGAAGAAAGGCTGGAGCCAAGAGAAAGTCTTTGAAACGTTGAATAAAAAATCAGGTTTCTTAGGGGTTTCAGGCCTCACTTCAGACGCTCGCGGCATTTTAGAAGCGATGGAAAATGGGCACGAAGGCGCGAAGTTAGCGTTTGAAGTATTTACTTACCGTGTTGCTAAATACATCGGCTCATACCTGATTCCACTTAATCACCTAGATGCGATCATCTTCACGGGTGGCATTGGCGAAAACGCATTGCCAATTCGTCGTGAAATCTTGAAGAACCTAAACCTTCTTGGTTTTGTTGAAGATGAGAAAGCGAACGAAGACGCACGCTTTGGCGCTTCAGGCATCATCGCTAAGTCTGAATTACTGGATGCCGTGGCAATGGTTATTCCAACCAATGAAGAGTTCGTGATTGCTCAACAATCTGTTGAACTACTGTAATTTCTTCTAAAATACAGAATATTGAAAAGCGAGCTATGATGGCTCGCTTTTTTGTTTTATATGTTGGTTGAACTATCACGAACGATAAGTTCTTCGTCTAGTGGATCTTCGAGTTAACGAGGCTAGAGCTGGCCTATTTCTGCCCCATCTCGTGTCACATCTGGAAGTTCGAACACAGATATTCAGGTAGCTTTGATATACAAAAACTAATGAATGGTAAAAAACAAGATCTGTCCCTGTCATGCGTTTTGTAGATGATGATCCTTTCTGGTTGCAATTTAACACTCACCCTCAGAAACGGTGATGTATGGAGTTAAACAGTTGCTAGGGACGAATAAGCTTAAGAAATTATAATGCACAGGTGGGCGAAACTAACGCGATGCTCAAAACGCAAAATAGGCTGATGGGACTGGTCTACCTGAATCGTTTCGTATTAATTAAAAAACACACCTACCGGGGTAGAGTTGTCTCTAAACTGAATAACGCAACAAAGCCCCTATGAGATGAAACAAATACATCTGTTGTCCTAGTGTCGATGCATCAAGGATTAGCGGGGAATCTATTTTTCATCCTCCGGTGTTGGGTTTGGTATAGAAGTCGTGAGTTCTAAACAACTGGATATTGATAGTTGGCGTAAAGTGACCTACCGCTCGGTGTTCCTGTCGTTTATATTACACCCACTCAAACACAGGAGATAACACTATGAAACTTACTTCCATTGCACTTGCACTTTCTACCGCCGTCTTGGCAAGCACTGCTATTGCAGATGACACGCAAAATCCAGTCGAAGCGGCTCTTAGCGCAGAAGGTGCGCAGGTCACTTTACCTGTAGAAGCGGCAAAGCAGCCATTTTCCAATGAATTTGTGGACGCAGCGCGCGCTGGTTTCAACAACTTTCATTGGCAAATGGGGGGCGATCACTCCTTTTATTACAACATGCACATGAGCGAATTCATGCCTACTGCGGTGGCTTCACCAAGTGAAAACTACAAGCGGTTAGTTAAAGATATTCACCCAGAGCTTGCTAAGTTAAAAGTTCAAACAGAAAGCAAGGGTGAAATGACAATGGAAGATTACCTTGTCGACCCGCAGTTTCGTACTCAAGGTTTTATGCTGATTCATGAAGGTAAAATCGTATATGAGGCTTACCCTGGAATGAAACCAACGGATCGCCATATCTGGGCATCAGCGGCGAAAACGACGGTAGGCACGGTGGTGGCCATGCTGGCAGAAGAAGGTAAAATCGACCATAACAAAATGATCACCGAATATGTTCCAGAATTGAAAGGTTCGGTATGGGACAACGTATCGGTACTGAATGCATTAAACCACGCAACAGGTCTGGATAATGAAGAAACAGCCGCCTCGATCATGAATCCAGATTCAGCGGTAGTGCGCTTCTTTGCTTCGGCATTTGGTTCTCCACGCTATGCAACAGGAGAGCAAGAAAGCTGGGTCGATGTTGCCCTTGATACTAAGAAAATTGAAGGTGAAGAACCGGGCAAACAGTTCCGCTATGCTTCAATGAACACTATCGTATTGACTCAAATGATTGAGAACATCGAAGGTACAACTTGGGCTAAAGTGTTTGAAGACAGAGTTTGGTCAAAAGTGAACGCTCGCCAGCCTATGTTGATCAACCAAACTCCAGACGGAATGGCTATCGCGGTTGGGCTAGTGTCTACCACATTAGAAGATATGGCACGCTGGGGAACCTTGTTCACGCCGAGCTGGGGTGCCGTTGCTGATGAGCCAGTTATCTCACAGGCGATCATCGACCGTATCCATAATAATGGTGATCCAAAAGCGTTTGCAGGTACGACAAAAGAAGACAGCACTGTGCACGCTTTCAACGAAAAAGCATCTTATAACTCATACCAATTCGATTACATCTTTGACGATGGTGCGATGGCGAAAAGTGGCAATCTAGGCCAGTTCCTTTACATCGACCCAGACCGAGATTTTGTGGGTATTGTTTTCTCTAACAACCCATACCACTCAGGCTATGGTGAAAATAAAGCACCTGCACTGATGCGTTCGGCTGCAAAAGCCTTAGCGGGTAACTGATCGAGTTAGTTGTCCGTCCTACCGAAGCATTGAGACACCAATGCCTTCGGTAGTCTTGAATTTAAGTGCCTTCTCTTTATGTCAATACTCCTGTGTTTAAGAGTGGGTACTTTTTCATTTGAAATACTCACCCTGCAATTTGTAATTTCGATTGCTTGAGTGATCAATATTACTTTCTAAACCTTATGAAAATGAAATACACAGCAATAGTTATTGGTGCGGCATTAATGAGCGCAGCCAGTTTTGCGTCTGAAACCACGTATGATTTTGGCGGATCTATTAAAGCG
>NZ_MCWZ01000192.1 GCF_002877365.1 Vibrio sp. 10N.261.55.A7 | reverse complement strand
TAATGCAATGTCACCTGACTTATCTTGTACTGAGAAATGGAAGCCGTGCTGATGACCGCCGATACCAGTGATCCATGCTGTTTGGAAGTTACCCGCTTCATAGAAGGCAACCACTTCTTCAACCGTCGCAAACTGCTCGACTAAAAATGGCACCACATCAGACATATGCACAGCGGCGCTGCCGTTGTCTTTTACGTCTTTAATGAAATCTTTTGATGGGTTTTGGTATAACAATGATGCCGAAAGGCCTTCGCTGTTAATTGCCTCGCCCGTTGTGCCGTGGAACGTTTCTACTTCGGTAAATGAAATCGTTTTATATTTCACTGTCCATTCAGCTGCGTTCTCATATTCAGGTACTGCTTTGGTGACACGCTCAGTGCCCACTGGGTTAATTTGTGCAATAGATTGTAACTCACTGCCACCCCAATCATATGAACGTACAACCGATATGCCGTGAGAAGCAGTGTCTGTAATTAAACGTGAACAAGCGCTAGATGTACCTACAAGGCCCATGGATGTTGTTGCTACGATTGCTAATGCGATGATTGACTTTTTCATAATATATTTCCTTCTCTACAATGAGTTCAATAGTTTCAAATTCGTTAAGAAGTTAGCGCGCTATCTCCTTGTTTGTATGAGGCTATTATGTCGAAAAGGCAGTGACTTGGATGTGTGTAAAACAAATCGAAATGTGTGTTTTACATACTCCATGTGTTTCTTAATAAGTCGTTTCAGTCTCAATTATTTGATACTAAAAAGCCCCCTTTCGGAGGCGTATTAGACACGCTTTGTACAGCGA
>NZ_MCWZ01000191.1 GCF_002877365.1 Vibrio sp. 10N.261.55.A7 | reverse complement strand
TGAAGCGGACCGCATGCTGGATATGGGTTTCATGCCCGACATTCAAAGAATACTGAAACGCATGAATGACGAGCGTCAAACGCTATTCTTTTCAGCCACGCTCGACACAAAAATAAAAGCCATCGCTCATAAAATGATGGTGGATGCCGTTGAAATACAAGTCTCTCCATCTAATAGCACTGCAGAAACAGTGACTGAGATTGTGTATCCCGTTGATAAAAAGCGAAAGAGTGAACTATTAGCTTATCTAATAGGCTCTAAAAACTGGCAACAAGTCCTTGTCTTTGTGAAAACCAAGCAAGGTACAGATGCTCTTGTCAAAGAACTGAAGCTAGATGGCATAAAGGCCGCCTCTATTCACGGTGATAAAGCCCAAGGTGCACGTCAAAAAGCTCTTGATGATTTCAAATCAGGAAAGGTGAGGGCATTAATTGCGACTGATGTGGCCGCAAGGGGATTGGATATTCACCAACTAGAGCAAGTAATTAACTACGACTTACCTTACAAAGCGGAGGACTATGTTCATCGAATCGGTCGTACTGGCCGCGCCGGTGCAACTGGCCTAGCGGTATCGCTAATGAGTCGTGATGAAGATTACCTACTAAAAGCGATTGAAGAGCTATTGGACAAGCCTCTGCCTCAAGAGTGGCTAAAGGGTTTTGAACCGAGTTTAAATGAAGAAGTGAGCAACCCTCATGCACCGAAAAAACGAGGGCGAAATTCAGACAAGCAGAAAATGAAAGCCAAACTTAAAATACATGCAAGTCGCGGAAAAAAGCGATAAGCATTTGCGTCACCAAGGGTGGGGCGTAAACTCCCCACCAACCCCATCTCATTCAAAACCATCTAATTCTAAAGTCATTACCTTCAATATCATTTCACATACGCCATTATTTATTCTCACACCCAATTTAGAATACCTAATATTATATACTCATATAACCACAACTGATTAACTATATTTATC
>NZ_MCWZ01000190.1 GCF_002877365.1 Vibrio sp. 10N.261.55.A7 | reverse complement strand
GAGTTAGACCGAATATGTTCGAACAAAATATAACTTCAGAAGCTTTAACAGTTACTACCGTTACTTCACAAGATCAGATCGCGCAAAAACCACTGCGTGACTCCGTTAAAGCATCTCTTAAAAACTATCTTGCTCAATTAAATGGCCAAGAAGTCACTGAACTATACGAATTAGTTCTAGCTGAAGTTGAACAGCCATTGCTTGATACCATCATGCAATACACGCGTGGTAACCAAACTCGCGCAGCAACTATGATGGGCATCAACCGCGGTACTCTTCGTAAGAAACTTAAAAAATACGGCATGAACTAATCATTCCTATTTTGAATTAGAAAGCCGGGCTCGCTATTTAGTGAGCCCGGCTTTTTTTATCTTACTAGCCCACCAACACGCAATTAGAAGCGCTTAGATTCAGGACGAAATTCCGTTTAAAACCATCCAGTTAGATTTTGACCACATGGTCATTTTGTGACCCATATAGTATTGATAAGATCAATAATGGCTATATAATGATTAATTAAATTCACGTTCGGATACGCTACATGGTTGATATGCAAAAGGAAGATTGGTTCAACCTCATTCTGCATGAGCTGCCTGAACGCTTATGGGTCATTGATGAAAACGGGTACATCCGCGAGAGTTTTGGTGATACAAATCCATTAAGTACAGCCCATTCTAAGTGCTATATCAATCAAACCATCGATGACATATACCCTCCTCCTGTTGCTGAACAACTCAATCGGTACATGACTCAAGTTCTTACCTCTGATTCTCTGATCAGTATTCAATATTCACTGGAGTCACACCAACAGCTGCAGCTTTCGATTGCTGACATTGAAGCCCAGGAGCTAAAGGGACAGCTCTGGTTTGAGGCGACACTCAAGCCGATATCTTTGTCGAATGGCTCTAAAGTGATCCTGTGGCAAGAGCGAGAAATAACCCAGTCCTATCGCCAGAGAGCAGAACTTAAAAAGCTATCTGAAACAGATGAACTCACTGGGATTCTCAACCGACGAGCCTTTATTCAAGGGCTAGAACAAGAGTTTAACGACCCGGCTCAAAGAAGCCTCTCTTGCCTGATGGTCGATATCGACCATTTCAAAGAGATTAACGATCAGGTCGGGCATTTATCTGGTGATGAAGTCATCACGCATGTTGCTCAAATTTGCCAAGGTCTTATTCGCACCAGCGATTATATTGGTCGCCTTGGAGGAGAAGAGTTTGGAATCGTACTGACCAATACCAGCGCTATACAAGCTTATGAAATCGCAGAACGCATTCGCCAATCAATAGAAGAGGCGTCTTGCACTGTTGATGGGCATGTTATTTACGCAACGGCCAGTATCGGTATTTCTGAGCTGACCTCTGAAGTCTCTTCCGTAAGAGAACTGCTTAAGCAAGCCGACAAGGCTATGTACTACTCTAAGCAAACAGGAAGAAATCAAGTCACTTTGTATTATGACAACCTTCCATCTATCAAGAATAGCCAAGAGTGTAAGGCCAATATTCTGCAAGCCTCTTAAGGTTGATGTTTCTTTACGTGGCTGCAAGGTCGTGTCAACTCCTCACTCGCCAGAGCACCTAAAATAGAACAATGGCTCGCATCATCCTCCACCAACCCGCAGCATGCATCATTGATTTTTTTTAACGCGGTACGAATCCTATTCAATTCTTTCATTTTGCTGTCTATCAATGCCAATTTTGCTGTGGTGATAGACTTTACTTCCGCGCAGCTGTGCTCTGTAGGCTCCAGTTTGATCTCGAGTAGCTCTTTGATCTCATCCAAGCTCAGACCCAGCTCTTTCGCTTTTAGTACAAAGCTGACCTGGCGCTGATTAGCCTCATTATAAAGGCGGTAACCCGACTCGCTTCGGCCCGCAGGTTTTATAAGTTGGTTCTTTTCATAAAAACGCAATGTATCTGTGCTCACTTGGCACTTTTTAGCCAATTCACCTATCTGAAACATACCCTTCCTCATAAGCAACCTTGTTACTTCTTTGGTTGAATTTCGTCGATTTTACAATTATTTTTGCGATGCCAAACGATTGCGCGAGCTTTTATGTAATAAATTAGTTAGAATGTGCGCCATCAAATCTGGAGCCTATTGTCGCTTTTATAAGCATAAAGGTCTTTCCCAAAACTGATTGATACTTTAGAGCGTTCATGATCATTTAACCTCACTCATGGATGATATTGCCATTACAGCATTGATTACAATGACATCGGCGCGAGTATCGTTTATTTTTGGCAAATATCTTTATTTTAACCCCATGAATTTGAGGAAGATGGAAGCATGAATAACGCTCGTCCAATTCGCCGCGCTCTAATCAGCGTATCAGACAAAACTGGTATCGTTGAATTTGCAAAAGCTCTTGCTAACCGTGGTGTAGATATCCTATCTACCGGTGGCACTGCTCGCCTGCTTGCTGAAAAAGGCATCTCTGTTACAGAAGTATCTGACTACACTGGTTTCCCAGAAATGATGGATGGCCGTGTGAAGACTCTGCACCCAAAAGTTCATGGTGGTGTTCTAGGCCGTCGTGGTCAAGACGATGACGTGATGGAAACTCACGGTATCAACCCTATCGATATGGTTGTTGTAAACCTATACCCATTCGCAGAAACCGTTGCTAAAGAAGGTTGTACCCTTGCTGACGCTGTTGAGAACATCGACATCGGCGGTCCAACAATGGTTCGCTCTGCAGCGAAAAACCACAAAGACGTGACTATCGTTGTTAACGCACACGACTACGAGCGCGTTGTTGCTGAAATGGATGCGAACGAGAAATCTCTAACGCTAGAGACTCGTTTCGACCTCGCTATCGCCGCATTCGAGCACACAGCTTCTTACGACGGCATGATCGCAAACTACTTCGGCACTATGGTTCCATCTTACGGTGAGAACAAGGAAGGCGATACTGAATCTAAATTCCCTCGCACGTTCAACCAGCAGTTCGAGAAAAAACAAGACATGCGCTACGGTGAGAACAGCCACCAAGCAGCCGCTTTCTACATTGAAGCGAACCCTGAAGAAGCATCTGTTTCTACTGCTCGCCAAATTCAAGGTAAAGCCCTTTCTTACAACAACATCGCTGACACTGACGCAGCGCTTGAGTGTGTGAAAGAGTTCGACGAGCCAGCATGTGTGATCGTTAAACACGCTAACCCATGTGGTGTGGCACTAGGTGAAGACATCCTAGAAGCTTACGACCGTGCATTCAAAACAGACCCAACGTCTGCATTTGGCGGCATCATTGCTTTCAACCGTGAGCTAGACGCTGCAACAGCAACGGCTATCACTGAGCGTCAATTCGTTGAAGTTATCATCGCACCATCCATTTCTGCTGAAGCAGTAGAAATCGTCGCGGCTAAGAAAAACCTTCGCCTACTTGAGTGTGGTGAATGGACAACTAAGACGACTGGCTTTGACGTGAAACGCGTTAACGGTGGCTTGCTAGTTCAAGACCGCGACCAAGGCATGGTTTCTGAAGATGACCTGAAAGTGGTTTCTAAGCGTCAACCAACAGCTGAAGAATTGAAAGATGCTCTATTCTGCTGGAAAGTAGCGAAATACGTGAAATCTAACGCGATCGTTTACTCGAAAGGCGACATGACGATTGGTGTCGGCGCTGGCCAAATGAGCCGCGTTTACTCTGCGAAAATCGCAGGCATCAAAGCTGCAGACGAAGGTCTACAGGTTGAAGGTTGTGTGATGGCATCTGATGCGTTCTTCCCATTCCGTGACGGCATCGACGCAGCAGCAGAAGCTGGCATTAAGTGTGTTATCCAACCAGGCGGCTCTATGCGTGATGACGAAGTTATCGCTGCTGCAGACGAACACGGCATGGCGATGATCTTTACGGGTATGCGTCACTTTAATCATTAAAAATCACTTGGTTTCTAGTTCTAAGTTCTAGAAACAGTTCAAAGCCTCGAATGACCTTCGAGGCTTAAGCAATTTAAGTTAAGGATTTTACAATGCGAGTTCTTATTATTGGTGCTGGCGGTCGTGAGCACGCTTTAGGCTGGAAAGCAGCACAAAACCCAAATGTCGAAACAGTATTCATCGCTCCAGGTAACGCAGGTACTGCACTTGAGCCTAAACTTGAGAACGTAAACATCGGCGTTGAAGACATCGCTGGTTTAGTGGCGTTTGCTCAAGAGAAAAAAATCGAACTGACTATCGTTGGCCCTGAAGCACCATTAGTAATTGGTGTGGTTGACGCATTCCGCGAAGTAGGCCTTCCTATCTTTGGTCCAACTCAAGCGGCAGCACAGCTTGAAGGTTCGAAAGCATTCACCAAAGACTTCCTAGCTCGTCATGACATCCCAACGGGTTACTACGCAAACTTCACTGAGATTGAGCCGGCTATTGCCTACGTACGTGAGCAAGGTGCACCAATCGTAGTGAAAGCTGACGGTCTTGCAGCTGGTAAAGGCGTTATCGTTGCGATGACACTTGAAGAAGCAGAAGAGGCAATCAAAGACATGCTAGCGGGCAACGCATTTGGCGAAGCTGGCAGCCGCGTGGTTATCGAAGAGTTCCTTGAAGGCGAAGAAGCAAGCTTCATCGTAATGGTTGACGGTTCTAGTGTTCTTCCTATGGCAACCAGCCAAGATCACAAACGCGTTGGCGACAAAGACACTGGCCCTAATACGGGCGGCATGGGTGCTTACTCTCCTGCGCCAGTTGTGACTCCTGAAATCCACAACCGTATCCTTGAGGAAGTTATCTACCCTACGGTACGTGGAATGGACGCTGAAGGCGCACCTTACACGGGTTTCCTTTACGCCGGTCTAATGATCGATGCTGACGGCACACCTAAGGTTATCGAATACAACTGCCGCTTCGGCGATCCAGAGACGCAACCTATCATGATGCGTATGGAGTCAGATCTTGTTGAGCTTTGCCTAATGGCTATCGACGAGAAGCTCGACGAAGCAGAGTCTAAGTGGGATCCACGCGCGTCTATTGGTGTGGTTCTAGCCGCTGGCGGCTACCCTGCTGACTACGCAAAAGGTGACGTTATTTCACTACCAACAGGCGACGTTGAAGGTCAAAAGATTTTCCACGCGGGTACGGCAAATAACGAAGCTGGCGATGTTGTGACAAACGGCGGTCGTGTGCTTTGTGCAACGGCACTAGGCAACTCGGTTTCTGAAGCTCAGGAACGCGCATACGCATTAACGAAGCAAGTTAGCTGGAATGGTATGTTCCACCGTAATGACATTGGTTACCGTGCGATTGCGCGTGAAAATGAGAGTAACTAACAAAACCTTTAAATAGGTCATTACTCTATAAACACAAAAAGGCGCTAAACAGCGCCTTTCTTCTATCTCAACGACTCGTTAATTCTCAACTATCAAATCTGGACGAGCAATGCAGTCGTGACTATCTTCGTCAAGCATTAGAAGCTCTTCGACTAACACCTTATTACCTCGTGTTTTTCCCAACACCGCAATATAACTATCTATGGCTGATAAACGATTCACCACAAAACCAGGCAACGTCTGATTAAACGCTATCTCATCATACTTACCACCAGAGCAAGTTTTGAAACTTGAACCGTTCCAGTAACCCTGAATCAATTCTAGCCCTTCGCGACCAAACTCCTTGGTCACCTCAGATACAGATTGCGCTTCCAACTTGTAGCGATTTAGCTGCTCTTCATTAATAGGAAGTATTTTGTCGTCAATACGATATTGTTGATATACCGCTTCGCCTCTCACGTTAAAGCGAACGTGAATACGGTACGGCACTAACCCGACATCTTGGCGGACTTGCTCACCTTCTCGAATGAGCTCTCGCATTTCTCCCTCACTCCAACGGTAATCCGTTTTATACCAACCATAATCACCCGAAAATACATGATCAGCGGCTGTATAAGATTGATTGAGTCTTTCGGTGTACCAGTACAACGTCGTCGCATCACCCATAGTCTTACCACCACTATAGTGCGAGAACTGATCAACGTTTGGAGTAGAGATGGATGAAGAACATCCCAGAAGAGAAGAACTAATTATTAAAGATAAGAGAGTTTTTTTCATAGAGAGAAATCACGCCGAGAGTCAGTTCAAACATCTCGGCGCATTATACGTTACTTCACTGAATCTTTCAGTGCTTTGCCCGCTACAAATGCAGGGACATTTGCTGCAGCAATTTGAATCTCTGCGCCAGTCTTAGGGTTACGACCAGTACGAGCTGCACGGTGATTTACTTTAAACGTACCAAAACCAATTAGTTGAACTTGGTCGCCTTCTTTAAGCGCATCAGTAACACTACCAAGTGTTGCTTCTAGAGCAGCTTTAGCTTGTGCTTTTGAAAGATCTGCTTTTTCAGCAATAAAATCGATTAATTGGGTCTTGTTCATTAGGTTTCCCTTCTCATAGGTTATCGAATTCAACTCACTCTAAATCATAAAGCCCCCGTCTGGCAAAGGTTTGTAGAGGTTCTTGAGGTTTTATGACCTACTTTTAACCGTATTATGAGCATTAACTCACAATTTAAGCGAAGTTGAGCGCTATTCCACATGAACTATTGCCTACAAACTCAGCAATTTAGAGTATCTAAAGTGAGAAAATCTGCGCTATCTCTGTTAAATATAATTAGCAGATCTGAGCACTGTACCGATAAAATGTGAACTTCCGACCCTATGATGCGGTCTTAAATTGTGATTTTTTCACCTATAGGAAAACCATGCTGTTACTTTTTATTTATGTTTCTGTCGCTATTGGCGTTTCATTTATTTGCTCTGTATTAGAAGCGGTACTCCTCAGTATCAGTCCTAGTTACATTGCTCAATTAAAACAAAATGGACACCCATCAGCAGAACGACTAAGCATACTGAAGCAAAACATAGATCGCCCACTCGCTTCCATTCTGACACTTAATACCATCGCCCATACGATAGGTGCGGCTAGTGCAGGTGCGCAAGCAGCAGCGGTATTCGGTAGCCAGTGGCTCGGTCTATTTTCAGCAGTATTAACGTTAGGAATTTTGGTTCTTTCTGAAATTGTACCGAAAACGATTGGTGCGACATACTGGCGTCAGCTGTCACCTATGTCAGCGGTTTTCCTCTACTGGATGGTATGGGCACTGACTCCATTCGTTTGGTTCTCAGAGCAAATAACAAAGAGGCTCTCTAGAGGGCATCAAGAGCCAAAAGTCAGAGATGAACTCTCTGCAATGGCAACACTCGCTAAAGACAGCGGGGAATTCGCGGAAGGTGAGTCTAAGATACTGCACAATTTACTGAACATAACCAACATACCAATTACGCAGGTGATGACTCCTCGACCGGTAGTCTTTCGTGAGAGCGCGTCTTTATCTATTGATGAATTCCTAGAAACACACCCAGAGACCCCATTCTCACGGCCACTCGTTTATAGCGAGTCCAAAGACAACATCATTGGTTTTGTACATAGACTGGATCTATACAAGCAGCAACAAAGCGGTTCAGGACACAAGCAATTGGGCTCTATCATGAGACCGATACACGTGATCCTAAATACGAAGTCGTTAACCGCAGCGTTCGATCAAATGATGTCACTCAGAGTCCAATTAGCAATGATCGTCGACGAATATGGTACGATCCAAGGTATCGTGACATTAGAAGATATTTTCGAGCATTTAATCGGCGAGGAGATTGTTGATGAAGCGGATAGATCTGTAGATATGCAGCAACTGGCTTTTGAACGCTGGGAAGCATGGAAAAAGCAACATGGCGTGATAGACGGTAAAAAAGACGACTAGGCAACAAGGGAGGGACATTCCCTCCCTTGTTCAGCTGGTTTACAGCGACATACCGATGTTGCTGATGGCTTCTTCTTTTAATTCTTGGCGAAGATCTTTGATCAGATCAATATCGCGCTCTTGAGCTTCTCTTAATGGCCTAAAAATGGCCCATTGAACATCCCACTCTGCACAAACGGCTTCATTTTCTTTCTGATTGTCGTTTGTGATCTCGACTTGTATTTGTGCTTCTTCAAGCTGTGCAACAGTCATTACAGACGTTTGACTTAGTTTCTGCATGTTGTCGTAGAGGTCTTCACGATCAAGTAAACCGTGCAATAGCGTTGATAACCCAACACAGGCATCAATCGCTGGATAAACACCGTAAAAGTCGAAATCTTCTGAGCTAGGAATTATCTCTTCTAATTTTTCCAACTGCTTCTCGAAATTAATCTTTGCGCTCTTGACCGTAAGCAGTTCCCAAACACTATCCAAAATATCGCGATAGACACGACTCTCTGCAAATTCTGTATTTTCACAAAATATGGCATAGTTAGGGTACATGCGCTCACATAAGCAAGCCATAAAGGTAATCTGTTGCCAAGGTTCAAATTTTTCAAGACGAACCTGTAAGGGATTCTGTAGCATAGTTACTCAATCGTTGCGGAAAAAGACAGCGGAAGTGTACTTGATAACCAACAGGGAAAAAAGCAAGCGAATGAATAATTTCACTCATAAGCTCTATATTCTCACTGAACAAGATGAAACTTACCTCAGTGAACTTAGGAAGCACTCTTTACCAGACCTCGAGGTAACAACAAACCGCTCTGAAGCGACCATAGTATTGGCGTCTCCTCCCATTATAGCCAAACAATTGGAAGACTTCCCTAATCTAGAATGGATGCAGTCGGTTTACGCGGGGATAGATTCACTGATGTTACCGACACTTAGGCAAGACTACCTGTTAACGAATGTGAAAGGGATTTTCGGGCAACAGATCGCCGAATATGTTCTTGGTTATACGATTTCATATTTCCGTCATTTTGATGTCTACAAGCAGCAAGAATCTCAAAAACAGTGGCTTCCGCATCGTTATACTTCATTGCAGGGAAAGAGAATGGTTATTTTGGGAACTGGCTCAATTGGCAGCTTTTTGGCTAAGTCGGCGCGCGCGCTCGGTATCGAAGTTTGTGGAATCAACCGAACAGGAATACCAAGTAAGGACTCTCCGTTTAGCGACGTTTACCACATTCAGGAATTTCCAAACGCGTTAAAAGGAACGGATATAATCATCAATACGCTTCCTGCCACCTCAGAAACAAATAATCTGATTAATAGGGAATTCTTTAGCTACTGTCATCAAGCTTTACTGTTTAATGTTGGCAGAGGCAATGCAGTCAACGAGCATGACCTTAGAGAAGCTATAACAGAAGGCAAGATTGCTCATGCATTCCTTGACGTATTTGTAAATGAACCGCTAACACCGGAACATCCATTCTGGGACATTGAGAAAATCACTGTTACCCCTCACATAGCAGCCAGTAGTTTTCCTGACCAAGTGATTGACCAGTTTAAAGATAACTACCTACGTTGGCGAGATGGATTTAAACTCATTAATAGGGTGGATTTCAATAGGGGCTACTAAAATGGAGCGATTACTTGCTCGTATTAAACAGTGTAATGTCTGTGCTCAACAACTAGAGCTAGGATCAAACCCAGTCGTTCAAGCTTCTCGTAAAGCAAAACTGTTGATTGTAGGCCAAGCGCCAGGACTTAAAGTGCACCAAAGCTCAATACCCTGGAATGATCCAAGTGGCGATAGACTTAGATCTTGGCTTAATCTAGATAAACATGACTTTTATGATTCTAGCAAGATAGCGATCGTCCCGATGGGTTTCTGCTACCCTGGGAAAGGTAAAACTGGCGATCTACCACCGAGATCAGAGTGTGCTCCTCTGTGGCACGAACAGCTGTTAGGACAAATGCCCAATGTTGGCATTACCCTTCTTATAGGACAATATGCGCAACGTTACTATTTGTCAGAAAGAAAAAGTACACTGACCGACACTGTACGTAATTGGTCGCAATGGGCTCCAAAGCAAATACCAATGCCACACCCTTCTCCAAGAAATGCAATCTGGCTAAAGAAGAACCCTTGGTTTGAAAAGGAAGTAGTGCCTTATATACGTAAATACGTACACGACCATTTGAAAGGCTAGCCGGATGGTCCACAGATTGGATGACAGAACAAAATATGATAGAGCCGCTAATAATACGCTCAAATATTCCTTCACGCTTCCTATCAGAGCCAATCACTCATTCAGCCTACTTACTCAAGAAATTACTTTTGTAAATGATGAGATGGCATTTGGCCAAACTAGAATACAGGCAACAGATATTAGCGGCTCAGTTGAACGATTTCGCTATTAGCCGGGCCACTAATGTCGAATAAGAAATAAAGAAGGCTGAAAAACTATTAAGTTCACTTATCTTAGTTAAGAGCGGGCTTTCAACTATAAAAATAGCCTAACTTCGACTAGTGAAACTTTTGCCGTTATTGATGGGTACTCAGAAGAGCAAACTTAACTAGGTTAGTATTTTGCATCGGTGAAGAGTGTATTTCACCAAAAACAAAAAGGCCTCAG
>NZ_MCWZ01000189.1 GCF_002877365.1 Vibrio sp. 10N.261.55.A7 | reverse complement strand
GGATATGGCAAGCGGTGCTTCCACTTTACTCGATTTCCATACGCCAGGCAGCAATGGCTATCAATGGGAAATAGAGATAGGCCTTAAAGCGGGTAAATCAATCGGTCATACTCAAGCGATTAAAGACGCAGTAAAATCTGCAGAACCCGGTGAGGCGTGGAATTATAGTGACAAGAATACCGATACTCTGGCGTTGATATCTGAAAAAGTGTCAGGTAAAAAATTCAGCACGTTACTTTCTGAGTTAAGCAGTGATTTTGGTGCTAATCATTCAGGGTCTATTGCGATCACGAATGAAGGAAATGCGTCGCCTTCTTATGGTATCAGTCTAACAACACGTGACTACGCGCTGTTCCACCAATGGATCGCACAAGGTAAAGCACCGAAAAGCTATTATGGGTCTGTGCTTGATGCGAACAAAAATCAGATCACAACAACCAATGAAATCGCAGCGCAGCTGATGCCTGGTGTGAGCTACGGATCTCAAACCTACTTTATTGCTGGAGATAACGTGTTGTACTCAAGTGGTTCATTCGGGCAAATAGCCTTTAGCGATATGGAAACAGGCGTTGTGGTTGCGATGTACCAAGATTGGGCTGTTAATGCTGAGCCTGAGAAATTCAGCGAGTCTCGTGAGAGAGCGATGAAAATCATTAAAGAATTGAGGGCTCAAAAGTAAACATTGGCCATATCGAGGTCGCAATATATAGACACTATATTGCGATCCGTTTAGTTACAAATCTAATCGGGTTCTGCGCGAGCCTATTACCGCTTCAATGGTTCATCTCTAGAACTTAACCATCATAAAATTCAGAGTGAAAGCCGAGCCAATGCATAGTTCGACATTTTGGATTCGGGCTTTCAATACTTTTTAACATTATTCTCGCATCGACGAACATCACAATTTGATATAGTCTCTCGTCAAAAATAAGGCTCAAAGAAGCCGTTAAGTTATCTCAGGGTAACCAGTCAGCTCAAACAATCTCATTAGGAAAAAGAAACATCTATGACCGATTTGGAAAAATCCGTTGATAAGCAGCTCATGACTCAAGGACATCGAAGCTTGCAAGAGCGGTTCTATCGTTTAAGAAACAACAAAGTATTTGAATGGTTTGTCATTTCCATCATCGTTTTTTCTGCGTTGATGATAGGGGCAAACACCTACGACATGCCGCCAAGTTTAGTGAGTTTACTCAAGGTACTCGACTGGGGTATTACCCTTATCTTTTTGGTTGAAATATCGATACGTTTTGTTGGTGAGCCGAATAAGAAACGTTTCTTCAATAATTTTTGGAATATCTTTGACACCTTAATTGTCGTGGTCAGTTTGATCCCAATTCAAGACAGTGAAATGGCGGTACTTGGCCGATTGGTTCGTATCTTCCGTGTACTCAGAATGGTGTCAATCATTCCTGAGCTGAGGCTGCTGATTAACTCATTGGTGAAAGCGCTGCCTCAACTCAGTTATGTCATGCTGCTGATGTTCATCATCTTCTATATTTATGCGGCAGTTGGCTCTACGTTTTATGCGTCGATCAACCCAGTACTTTGGGGTGATATCTCCATCAGTATGTTAACCCTATTCCGCGTCATGACGTTTGAGAGTTGGACAAGCGTGATGTACGAAACCATGGATCACTATCCGCTTTCATGGATCTATTTCTTGTCATTCATTTTCTTCACGGCCTTTGCGTTTCTAAACATGGTAATAGGTATTGTGGTGAATGTCTTAGAGCAGGAACGTCAAAATATCGCGAGAGAAGAGGGTGAAGCCCAAAACGAGCCTACCATGATGGAACTCAAGCAAGAACTCGACGAAATCAAGCAAATGTTGAAACAGCAAACGACTCAAAAGAGTGAGTAAAACGTTGATCGCCAAATCCGAGTCACTCTAAGCGTAACCCTTATCTAGAGGGTAGACGATAACAAAGGCCCGTATGTGACGGGTCTTTTTCATGGTTCACACTTTAGATATTTTGGAAGAGAACTTCTAAACGAAGCGTAAACTTGGCTTCTTGATAACGTTCAATATCCTCTTCTTTAAACCAGTTGTATTCTGGGGTCAGCTCAAGGAATAACCATGGGCGAAAAAAGCTTTGTCTGTACGTCGCCGAAAGGTGGGTATTGCTTATGTAGTGATAAGGCCGATTCGTGCCCGTTGTGCTGGCTTGGTAACTCATGGCCTGATGATCAGAGATGAATTGGTACAAAGTGAAGCCACTCCCCAGCTCCCAACCTTTTATGTCATCTTCATAAGTGGCGAAGTTTGACCAACGAAACAGAAATTCTTTGTTAATGGAATGGTCGATATCGATTTCTGTTTTTTCACCCGTGACTCGTTTCTTTTGATAAATACGCTGCACGATCGTCGCGGTGGTGTCGACAGAAATGGGGTAGGTGTACCGAAAACGCCCTTCAATACCCGGTTTAGCCGTAATTTTAATGTTAAAGCTTTGCCGTGCTTTTTGAATCCAATCGTACTGCAGCCCAAGCGTGCTCTCCGCATTTTCTGTTGAGGTGGGAAACAGATCAAATACGTCATCTTCATCGTCTGTTTCAAAGACGACTTTAAGGCGCCGGGTCACCTCTGGTAGGTGAAAACGCGCTTTGAAACGAGTCTTAAATTGATAACCTTCATTTTCGACCAGAGAAAAATCGTTGTACCAACGGATGATCGTTCCCGCTTTGGCATCCCCGTCTGTTCGTTCATCAACAAAGAAGTTATCAAACCAAACGGCAGGTTGGCAAAAACGGGTATTGAGATAATCGAAGGTTCGATCAATTACACGTTCACCGCCTTGGTTACTATTGCATGCCTCTGCCGGTGTTTGCGCTGGCGTCTCGTTTGAGGAGTGATCGTTTTGCTTGTTGTTATTCTGTTGGTTAGAGTGACTAGAAGTGCTTTTTTCATCTTCAGAGTCCGCTATTAGCTCTTCAGCCAACGTGATAGAAGATAAAAGGGCAGTAAAACATACAGCGATAATAGAGCGTGTGAAAACCAAAGAATAAACCGTTTAACAACTACTTATATTGATAACTGTAGCAGTATTCATTAGGCTAATGAATTGTTAATTTCAAAACGTTGTTTGAACCTCAAATATTTGTCCGTCGATGACGATTCTCTCTAGTCGGAGCGTGATTGAGTTCGCTATTATTAGCGTGATGAGTTTTACCTTTAATAAGGAGTAGAGGGTGGAAAAGCTTTACCTTGTGATTGATTTTTTAGAGCAATACAAAGGCTTGACCAGTGCGTTGATCTTCCTGTTCATCATCTTGGTTCGTCGCCTGGTATTGTCAGGTATTCGCGGAGAAGAACTGTTTTTATCAGAAGATCAGCGTAAGTGGATGTCTCGAACCAAAAATGGTGCGTTCGGTGTTCTAGTCATTTCCATCTTCATGCTTTGGCAGTCAGAGATCGCCGAGTTTGCATTGTCGGTTACTGCGATAGCCGTGGCGATAGTTGTCGCGTCAAAAGAGATCATCCTCTGTTTCACGGGCTCAATTCAACGTGCGAGCTCGCGTTCTTTTCGTATCGGCGACTGGATAGAAGTTGGAAAGATTAGCGGTGAAGTCATTGAGCACAACTTGATGGCCACTGTGATTCAAGAAATAGATTTGTATCACGGGCAATATCACTACACCGGAAAAACGGCCACACTGCCCAACAGTATGTTCTTCACTTATCCAGTGAAAAACCTCAACTTTATGAAGCGCTACGTTTACCACAGCTTTGAAATTGTGGTGAAAGACTTTGTGAATCTCTACCCAATGCTCGATGGGTTGATCTTGAAGATTGATGAACACTGCGAAGAATTCATTGAAGTCGCACGCCGTTACAACATCGTGATAGAAAAACACGCAGGCGTCGACTTACCAGGCTCTGAGCCGCACATTCACATTACCAGTTTACCGACAGGTGAGCAGTCGGTTCACTTCATGATTTTCTGCCCAACGGAACAAGCTTCCCACCTAGAACAGCATATTAGAAAAGACTTCATGGAAGACTACCACTTACGGTTTGGTGAGAGCACATCGACCGATGTAACAGAGGCTGACACTCAAGCTAGTCATTAACGGAATGATAAGTTTAATAA
>NZ_MCWZ01000188.1:1440-1667 GCF_002877365.1 Vibrio sp. 10N.261.55.A7 | reverse complement strand
GTGTCGCAGGTACTACAGAGACGGGCAATATTGATCCGTTAAGAGAAATAGCGGAAATTTGTCAACAGGAACAATGTCATTTTCATGTCGATGCGGCTTGGGGTGGCGCAACACTCATGTCAAACAACCATCGTCATATGCTCGATGGTATTGAACTCGCGGATTCCGTAACCATTGATGCACACAAGCAGCTTTACATCCCAATGGGCGCAGGAATGGTGTTGTTT
>NZ_MCWZ01000188.1:0-671 GCF_002877365.1 Vibrio sp. 10N.261.55.A7 | reverse complement strand
CAGGAATGGTGTTGTTTAAACAGCCTGATGCTATGAGCTCAATAGAGCACCACGCTCAGTACATTCTGCGTAAAGGCTCAAAAGATTTGGGTTCCCATACACTCGAAGGGTCGCGCTCTGGAATGGCAATGCTTGTCTATGCCAGCATGCACATCATCAGCCGTCCCGGTTATGAATTGCTGATTGATCAGAGTATCGAAAAAGCGAAGTACTTTGCTGACCTGATTGAGCAACAAGATGACTTCCAGCTCGTCTCTAAACCAGAGTTGTGCCTTCTCACCTATCGATATACACCGCAATCAGTAAGAAATGCATTCAAGAAAGCAACCAATGAACAAGCCAATCAGCTTAATGAGTGGTTAAACGAACTGACTAAATTTATTCAGAAACGCCAGCGTGAAACTGGACGCTCTTTTGTCTCTAGAACCCGTTTGAATCCAGTAGAAATGCACCACCACAATACGATTGTTTTCCGAGTCGTCCTCGCGAATCCGCTAACAACTTATGACATTCTGAGCGCTGTTTTATCAGAACAGAGAGATATTGCACAACAAGCACCAAATTTATTGAAAAAAATCAACGCATTGACCCAGGAAATATGTCAGGATTAATCATAGGTAACCTATGATATGAAAATTTATTTCTGTTTGTTGTAACTAATTCATCAGAAA
>NZ_MCWZ01000187.1 GCF_002877365.1 Vibrio sp. 10N.261.55.A7 | reverse complement strand
ATTTGGTCAAGACTCACTTATCCCCGATAAAATAACACCTTAGTATGAGGTTCAATGCCACACTAAACCACTAATAATCAACGAGTTTCAGATAAAAAATAAGATTCCAGAATCAAACAAGAAATGGGGAGCGTGATCGTTTAATTGAAAGAAATTCTTCAATTGAGCGCGGTGCTTATATGGCTACCGAAAAAATTGAAAGGCCTAACTAAACAGCTAGGCCTCAAGCAACTAATAATCACTAAACAAAATTTACAAATTTCTTTGTCTTCACTTAATAACTATCGAGATCATTGCGGGGTAGAATTGATTTCATTCCATTGAGAATCGATTAATGAAGACAGAGGACCTACAACAACACCTTGATTAAAGCTATATGTCCCACCGATTTCACCAAAGCAACCTTTATGGATATCAACAGATGTCGTACTGTCATAATCGAACGCAGCCGTAGTTGTTACATTGTTTCCGAACTGCATTGACGAAGAGAACTGGCATTTCAATGTTCCTGCACTAAAGTCTCCATCCACTACTATTGAGCTGCTCTTTAATATTTCTACATCGTTAGATACTGTCATGTCACCCCATACAGCAATGCGACCATTACCCCATGCTTCTGCTCGATTAGAAAGCGTAATAGACTCAGCTTCTACAATTGAGTTTCCTTCAGATATTAAAGCTTCTGCCGTCAAGCCAGCCGAGTAAATGAATGAGCTACTAATGGCCTCTACGGTGACAAACTCAGCCGCTGTACTATCAATGACAACGCTTGAATTTCCATCCGATATAACATCTAATCCATTGCCACCTACACCAGATTTAATATCCACTGTTGAGTTTCGATTCGCACGCAGGTTCAGGAAATCAACGCTCCCTTCATCAATTCGTAAATAAGAAGTATTTAATTGGACATTGAAAAAGAGCTCTCCACCGCCATCACCAAATGGGTCTGAAAGTGCAACATTATTGAAGCGAATTGATGAACTGTTTTTGGCAAACAAGTTTCCATCCAACGCAATGTTTTCAAATCGTACGTTCGATTGAGCATCAATATACACGGATTCATAGTCAACAGAATCACGATAAGCAATTGATGCTGAACCATCTCCCACTATCTTGACATCGTTGCGAATGATCTCAATTGCATCACAGGCACCTGAAACGTTGTATGTTGTACGTGTGGTGGTATTACGTGAATTTTCGAGTGCCGTTGCTAATGCAGATGAATCAGAGTTACAGTCGATAGCAACCGTTGTGTATGCATCTGAGCCTGGACTAGCGCTTTCAAGCGTTGTCACTCTTGCAGCTATCGCCGTAACACTAGCATCTAGTGTTTCAATATCATTTTCAGCAGAGGTGGCGCGAGTATCCAAGTCAGAAAAATTTGCATTCACTTGAGAAGCAAGAGCTGGGGTACCCGATGTAAACGTGTGAGGGACGGCAGCAAAAGCCGACGCCGTTAAAAATAGACCGATATTCACAGCCAGCAATTTTGTAGTAGTGCGTTTCATTTAGTTATCCTTCCAATTCCATTTAGTCGAGTTGGTTACTGCCAAGTCGAGTCATCCCAGTTTGTGTTGTCCCAAGTTAAAGCAGCACTCGAGTCACAAGCGTCACCTAGCCCATCATTATCTGCGTCATTTTGGTTTGCGTTTGGTAACAAAGGGCAATTATCAGTTTCATCAGAGACCCCATCGTTATCACCATCATTTGGGTAGAGGTCATCTTGGTTATCACCTAAGCCATCTTCATCATCATCGGCCCACTCCGTTGAGTCAGTTGGGAAAAGGTCTGTATCGTTGTCATACCCATCGTTATCCGTGTCATTTAGATATTGATCGTCTTCATTGTCACCCAAGCCATCATTGTCATCATCCGCCCATTCCGTTGGGTCATTTACGAACTCATCAGTATTATCACCAACACCATCCGAATCACTATCTGCCCACTCAGTCGGGTCTTCATCAAAAGGGTCTTGGTTATCACCATAACCATCTAAATCGGCATCCGACCACTCACTAGGATCATCATCAAAAAGGTCTGCATTGTCTCCCACACCATCTTCATCTTCATCTTTCCACTCACTTTTATCTTGTGGGAAAGCATCATCAATACTGTCAACGCCATCTTGATCCGGATCGCCCGCTCTCGTTCGGTCAGTCGGAAATGCATCAATTGAGTCGGGGTAAATGTCATCTTCACCATTAACAGTATCGTCATTGAGATCTTCATTATCTCCTACACCATCGGCATCAGAATCCAAACTTTCAAGGGGATTATTTGGAAAATCATCTAAGTCATTTGGCACACCGTCATTATCATCGTCTACTGAAAAATTTAAGCCAACAGTCGCGCCACCAACGTTGTCAAACGTTTTATCGCTATCGCTAGAAACGTCTTCTATTTTCTGCTTAATGACATTATTGACTGAAGCCGTTATGGAAAGGAATTTGGTTCCAGATACCGTGTTTTCTGTGACCTGTTCTAGCTCTGACGGACTTGAAGGCAATACACTGGCATCGACAATATTTTCGGCGGCATAAGCGGCCGCTTGGATGCCCGATTCTACAAAATCACCGAGCACTTGACTTTCATCCAACCCCAATTGATCCGCGACTTTTTGAATTGCTGCTTTCTTTGCAGCTTCTATCGTCTCTGCATCGTCAGAGTCTGAAGTATTCTGCTCAAGGATGACATGTACTAACGTCGTTAAAGGAGTAATATCTTGCTCGCCAGGAGGGGCAGACATCATATAGTCTTCAGTTATTTTCACTCCCAGATCATCTTCATCTTCGGTTTGACCAGAGATTGCCTGGACAACAACAGGGTACTGTTCAGGGGCATCAATACCGGTGACATCAAGATCAGCAAGCCCTCCAGCTCCGGAAGTAGCACTCGGCTCACCTTCATCGAGGACATAGTTTCCGTTTAGATCTAACCAGACAAGAGCGTTGCGTAAATAGCCATCAATAGCGGTAACACTATAATTAACTGATGTACTTGGCGTTGCTGTAGTTGGAGTTGACGTATTCGTTGTTGTGTCATCATCATTACATCCTGAAAGAGTGATGGCACCTACCAACCCTAGCGCTAGAGATATAGCGTTAAGCCTCATTGAATTATCCATATTCTTGCTCAAATTAACGTAACGCAATGCTAATATCACATAAACTTAACTTCAATAGTGAGAAGCTCTACCATAGAATTACTATTGACATTGTCATTTTCAATAAATAACAGGAAGTTACAATTTTGCGGTTATCTGCCACTCCGGAACCATTGAAATAATAAATACTTTAGGTATTAATAATTTACACAATTAATCAATTAGAGCATATAAGTGCATAACAAAACTCATTAATATCGGTTCGATCACACTTTGATAA
>NZ_MCWZ01000186.1 GCF_002877365.1 Vibrio sp. 10N.261.55.A7 | reverse complement strand
GCTGTAGCGGGTAAATCATAAGACTTAGAAACAAATCCTACTTCTTCACAAGCACGGCGCTTACTTCCCACATAAACTTGTGAGGCGGCATCTTCACCTACGAGGACTACAGCAAGTCCTGGTGCTCTTAATCCAGCATTCACACGCGCTTTTACACGTGCAGCTACTTCAGAGCGTACTGTTTGAGAGATAAGTGTTCCGTCGATATTTTGAGCTGTCATGACGTTCCTTGATTCGGGATGGTTAATACTTATAAAACTATTGTCGCAGAATTTGTTAACAACATCCATAAGCAAACGTTTGCGTCAGGGTTGAATCGCAGAATTAAACGGCGCATGACTCTTTTTTAGGCACTTAAACCATAAACAATAATAAACCCATTGCTTTACGTCATTCAATTCGTATAATCCTTTCCTGTAGCGCACCCTTAGCTCAGCTGGATA
>NZ_MCWZ01000185.1 GCF_002877365.1 Vibrio sp. 10N.261.55.A7 | reverse complement strand
AAACAAAGAGAATGCAGAAACGTTCAGGTTATCTGAGATGATCGACTTCTTCGAATCTTCACGTTGTTTAAGTACTCGACTTGCACACTATTTTTCCGACTTAAACGCACCAGAGGTTTGTGGTCACTGCTCAGTATGCGCGGGTCAAACGGCAACGTTGCCGCAAATAGAAACGGCTGAGATAGATCTGGATCGACTCAACAAGTGGGTGTCTGAGTTTAGTATCGCGAGTAAGCCATCCATCAGCAATGAGGCGTTAACTCGTATGTTGTGTGGCATCACGACACCTCTTTCTACCAAATTGAAGGCAAAAAAAATGGAGGGGTTTGGTCAACTAGAGCAGCACCCATTTAGCGTAGTACTTGAAAAGGTAAAAGCGATTAGAAAAAACTCAGTTGTTTAGTCTGCTCATCGGGTTTAAGGATCACACTTAAACCCAGCAATCGAATTTCACGACCATTTTGACGCTTCAATATGTCCCTCAAAAGGCCTTTGAAGTCTTCGAGTTCCAGTTGAGGGTGCACATGTTCAATGG
>NZ_MCWZ01000184.1 GCF_002877365.1 Vibrio sp. 10N.261.55.A7 | reverse complement strand
CTGCATTCTCTTTGTTTTTAAATAGTTGATAGAGTGTTTCTGTCAATTCTACTTGTGTTTGGGAAGTATCAATGACCTGATAAACATCTGTGATTTGCTTACTTTCGAGTTCAATCCAGCCTTGTTCATTAAAGTAATCAATGGCGCTGACTACACGTTGTCTGTCTGCATGAAAGCCTTGCCACAATGCGTCAAAATCAACTTGGCACCAGGTTCTTGCTTTGGGAGAGCAAGCAAAAATGGACTCTACGAATTGATGACGCTCTCCCTCAAATTTAGCCAATATTTGGGACGGGGTTGAGACAAACTTGAAACGATAATCGGCAAAATAGCTGTATTTTGGAGAAATGATGCCTTCCAACTCGAGGTAAACTAACAATGTTTTTAATGGAAGTTGACGAATATTCGACTCTTTAGATAGGCGAGTAATCTGCATTTCCCAGGTTGGGGAATGTTGATAGACTTCATTGACGACATGTGCGATAGAGTCTCGATCAGGCGTATCGCCATAAACGAAGTTCTGAAGCGTATTAAGGCCATCTTTGTTCCCTAACAAAATACAGTCGGAAGGGGCTCCATCTCTTCCTGCTCTTCCTATCTCTTGTGCGTAGTTCTCGATGGATTTGGGAAGATCAAAGTGTATAACGCGGCGGATATCTGACTTATCTACCCCCATACCAAAAGCTATGGTTGCAACGATACAGTTCACTTCACCCGACATGAATTGGTGTTGAATATACGCACGATTTTCACTTTCTAATCCAGCGTGGTAGGCCAACGCAGAAATGCCCGCTTGTTGCAATTGTTGGGCAAGGTATTCAGCAGAATACTGCAAAGTCACGTAGACGATAGTGGGTGATAGAGGCGAAGACTGTACGATCTGATTCAGTTTGCTGAGCTTTTCATCGTGCTCACAAGGAACGATGCTCAAGTTTAAGTTCGGACGATAAAAACCAGTGACGATAGTATTGGATTCAGAAATACTGAACTTACTTTGCATGTCTTTTACAACATCGGTCGTCGCCGTCGCAGTTAAGAGAAGCGTTTGAGGGATATTGAGCAATTGCAGGTAATGCGGGATCTTCAAATAGTCGGGTCTGAAATTGTGCCCCCATTCAGAGATACAGTGCGCTTCGTCTACGACCAGTAAAGAGATAGGCACCTGCGAGATAAACTGACGAAACCGTTCGTTCTTTAATCTTTCTACCGAGATCATGAGGATCTTGAGCTTACCGCTTCTTGCATCAG
>NZ_MCWZ01000183.1 GCF_002877365.1 Vibrio sp. 10N.261.55.A7 | reverse complement strand
GTATAAAGAAACAGTATATACTGTTTTCTTATACAGTATTGTTCAATTGTACAGGTAAATAAAATGCTGGCTCATTTAAGTGTAAATAACTTTGCTATTGTAAAATCTTTGCAGCTCGAACTCTCGAAAGGGATGACCAGTATTACTGGCGAAACCGGTGCGGGTAAATCTATTGCTATTGATGCCCTAGGCTTATGTTTAGGTGGCCGCGCTGAAGCAGGTATGGTCAGGCAAGGTGAAGAAAAAACAGAAGTGAGCGCAGCTTTCTCTTTAGAGAACAACCTACATGCGACACGCTGGCTTGAAGATAACGACCTCCTTGATGGAAATGATTGCATACTTCGACGCATTATCAGCAAAGAAGGTCGCTCGAGAGCCTTTATCAACGGCAGCCCTGTTCCCCTTTCTCAGCTCAAGTCGCTCGGTCAAATGTTAATCAATATTCATGGTCAGCATGCTCATCACCAATTGATGAAAAGTGACTACCAAATGGCCATGCTCGATCAATACGCTGGTCATACTAACCTACTCAAGAACACCCGTAATGCTTACCAAAAATGGCGCAATGCAGACAACAATCTCAAACAATTGAAAGAGAACAGCGCCACCAACCAAGCACAGAAACAACTGCTTGAATATCAAATCAAAGAGCTTAATGAGCTCTCTCTTGGCGAGGAAGAATATGAACAACTCGAACAAGAACACAAACGTCTGTCTAACAGCGGAGAGCTTGCCTCAACCTGCCAGCAGGCTATCGAGCTTATATACGAAGGTGAAGAAGTTAATGCGCTTAGTATTCTCCAATCAGCCAATCAGTCCTTAATTCAACTCGCAGAACTTGATGAAAAGCTTGTAGAGCTGCCTAATATGGTATCCGACGCGCTGATTCAGTTAGAAGAAGCAAACGCAGAGCTTCGCAGCTACCTAGACAACATTGACGTTGATCCGGCTCGTATGGCCTTTGTTGAAGAACGCTTTTCTAAGGTTATGTCGATTGCACGCAAACATCACGTCATGCCAGAAGAGCTTTACCAACACCACCAAGATTTACTTGCGCAGATAGAAGCGCTGGACTGCTCCAATGAACGTTTGGACGAGCTAGAGCAAGAACTAGAAGAGAAATACCAAGCATTTCTAGCCAGTGCTGAAAAGCTGCATAAGTCTCGCAACCGATATGCAAAAGAGCTGAATAAATTGATCTCTGCAAGCATGCACGAACTGAGTATGGAAAAAGCCAAGTTCTGTATTGATATCGACAATGAAAACACACACCCATCACCACTTGGTATGGACTCAGTGTGCTTCTTAGTGTCAACAAACCCAGGCCAACCGATGCAGCCAATTGCGAAAGTAGCATCGGGTGGTGAGCTATCTCGAATGTCGCTTGCCATTCAGGTAATCACAGCACAAAAAGTCGATACTCCAAGCCTCATTTTTGACGAAGTTGATGTCGGTATTAGTGGCCCTACCGCCGCCGTAGTTGGGAAGATGCTGCGAACCTTAGGCCAATCAACTCAAGTACTCTGCGTCACGCATCTTCCTCAAGTTGCAGGTTGCGGGCATCAACAACTGTTTGTTGCCAAATCGACGAAATCAGGAAAAACTGAAACACAAATGCATACGCTTGATACAGAAGCACGTATCTCAGAGTTAGCGCGTTTGCTTGGCGGCAGTGAAATTACCCAGTCAACGTTAGCCAACGCTAAAGAACTCTTGATAGCCGCGTAAGTAATCAATGTGACCAGAGCAACTCATTTAATCCGCTTGGGCCTTTCCAAACTAGGCCCACGAAGTTCCACTTTCCAAAAAGTTTGGGCTTTCTTTGCAACCTATCTCTAAATTCACGGTCTGAAACAGTTCATTGGTGAAGGAGTTTTTTACTTCTGCGCCGAGGTTGTTTATTATCACCGCAGTTTAATGTTCATTTGTAAAGATAGAAAATATGCAGTTTAAGAAATGGTTAATCATCGCACCGCTAGCTATCGTTATGCTAACGGGTTGCTCTGTGATAGAGAAAGTGGTTTATAGAATTGACATTAACCAAGGCAATTACATTGAGCAAGAAGCTGTCGATCAACTTAAGTTTGGTATGACTAAAGAACAAGTCCGCTATGTCATGGGCTCGCCAATGTTGATTGAAAATGGTTACCCTGACACTTGGTACTATATATACCATCACAAAGCAGGGCACAAAGACTCAGTTCAACGTAATTTGATCGTGAATTTTGATCCTTCAGGTACACTCGTTGATATCGCCGGGGAATTTCCAGCAAGTGATCAATTCTTTGAGAGCATCAACTAACACTCTCGAATCAACAGTAAATACTAAAATGGCTCGTATAAATACGAGCCATTTTTATTTGTAGAGATAAAGAGTTTGCAGAGCTTTACTGCTTAGCTTCCGCTTCTTTTTTAGCCTGTTCAGCCCTTTTACGACGAATCTCTTTGGGATCAGCCAGCAGAGGTCGATAAATCTCAATACGATCCTTATCGTGTACCGTTGCATCCAACTTAACATTGCGGCTAAAGACGCCCACTTTATTCTTGTCTAAATCAATATCGGGATAGAGTTTAAGCACCCCCGACTGCGCAATGATCTCTTCAACCGTCATTGATTTATTCACAACGAGTGTAAATACTCGCTGTTCATCTGGTAGTGCATACACAACTTCCACGTGGATCATCTCAGATTCAATACTCATAACAGCTGTACACCTGCTTTGCTCGCTGGGTAAAGGAGCTCACCATATTGCTAGTAAGTTCATTAAAGATCTTTCCAAACGCCAGTTCGATCATTTTATTGGAAAACTCAAACTCCAATTTTAGCTCGACCTTACAGGCACTTTCATCTAGAGGGGTGAAGTACCACCCGCCGGTTAGAGAACGAAAAGGGCCATCAACCAGATTCATGATAATGGACTCTCCATGATTCAACTGATTCGATGTTGTGAACGTTTTACTGATCCCGGCTTTGGAAACATCAACCGAAGCCACCATCGTCATGGGAGTAGACTCCATGACTCTAGAGCCAGAACAGCCGGGCAAAAATTCAGGATAGCTTGAAACATCATTCACCAATGCGTACATCTGCTCTGCACTAAACGAGACCAATGCAGAACGACTCACTTGCTTCATGTTAACTCCGGTACTGCTTTACTTAATCATTCAATACTGTAATTCTACGTTTATTCTCTCTTAGAGCAAATAAAGGATTTCCTAACCGAAATCCAAGCCGTATAATGCAGGCACTATGGCAAAGAAATCAAAGAATAAAGCGGGTAGCAATACCATCGCTCAAAACAAAAAAGCTCGCCACGAATATTTCATCGATGATGAAATTGAAGCTGGCTTGGAGCTACAAGGCTGGGAAGTAAAATCTCTGCGTGAAGGTAAAACCAACATAGCAGAAAGTTACGTATACATTCGTGATGGTGAAGCGTTCGTAAGTGGCATGACAATCACGCCTCTTACACAAGCCTCTACACACGTTGTTGCTAACCCGACACGTATCCGTAAATTGCTACTCTCTCGTAAAGAACTCGATAACCTTATTGGTCGTATAAATCGTGAAGGCATGACGCTTGTCGCAACCGCACTCTATTGGTCTCGCTCATGGGTGAAGCTAAAGATTGGTGTCGCCAAGGGTAAGAAACTGCACGACAAACGTACTGATATGAAAGAAAAAGACTGGGCTCGCGATAAAGCACGAATTATGAAGAGTAATTTGCGTTAATCTTGAGCACTTAAACGCAGAGCGCTAGACAGGCATAGCTTTTCTGGTACTATGCGAAGAACACTTGGGGCTGATTTAGGATTCGACAGGAATTTTGAAGTCTGAGGTGCATGCCGTGGGGCGGTTGGCCACGTAAAAAGCCGCAAAAAAATAGTCGCAAACGACGAAAACTACGCACTAGCAGCTTAATAACCTGTTGAGAGCCTTTCTGCCCTAGCTTCCGCTTGTAAGACGGGGAATAACAGAAAGTCAAACCCAAACTAGCTAGATCGGATTCTCCCGCCTGAGAGATGAAGTTCGAAATTTAATTCAGGATAGTCATTTACTAGCGTGTCGGTTCGCAGGTACTTGGTGAATTTAAAGATCGACTAAGCATGTAGTACCAATGATGAATGATTTTTGGACGCGGGTTCAACTCCCGCCAGCTCCACCAAACGTTTGGAAAGGGCCAACTCGCAAGAGTTGGCCCTTTTTATTGGTCACACCAGATTCCTTTGGAGGATGGCTAGATACCTATTTACATCTAAACCATCTTCTTCCAGTTCCCAACCTATTTATTCCATGGATTGCTACTGACACAGCACCAATTTAATGCCTTAGAAAAACACTCTATAAAACCTATGCCACTTTAACTCTATTACGCCCCTGCTTTTTGGCTTCATATAAGGCTTTATCAGCTTGCCTAAATAACTCAGTTTCATCATTACACGTACGTGAATCTGCCATGCCAAAGCTCATGGTCACATTAAGCCCTTGAGCTGTTTTCTCCCAGTTATTGTGTTCAATTGAGAGCCGAATACTTTCAATGGTTGAATGGGCTTCCACTGTGGTTAGATTCGGAATCATAACCACAATTTCTTCGCCACCGAATCGAGCAACAATAGCACCTTCGTCTACTAAGCTCTTAAAAATCGCGCCTACCTCTTTAAGCACAAGATCGCCAATTAGATGCCCAAAACCGTCATTGATAGACTTAAACCAATCCAGATCGGCTACAACAAGAGTCACCTCATTCCCAGATTCGACCTCGGATTGATAAATCTTTTTAGAATGCTCTGCAAAATAATGACGGTTATTTAAACCCGTCAGCGCATCGGTGATCGCCATTTTTTCTAACCGCTTGGTTTGTTCTAGGATTTCATCTCGTGATTCAGTTAACTCTTGATACGTTTGCTTAAGCTCTAGGCTCATTTGATTAAATGAGCCTGCCAGTACAGACACTTCATTACTTCCTCGAATATAAACCTGCTGACCTAGATTACCTTTGCCTATTTTTTCTACTGCTCCCGTCAGCGATTCCAGGTCTCGCGAAATAGTTCGGCTAACCAGTCCACCAAAAACCACGGATACAGAAAAAGCACCAAACCCTACGTACTTCAATATGCTGCTTAGCGAGTTGTAATAAGCCTCATCATGTTGGGTTAGCCCAACAACCCCGGTTTCTATAGCATACCCAACATGCTTTCCATCAAGGTAAAGCTTATCAGCACCAACAAGAGACACGGCACTAAGCTGCTCACCGAGCTGATATTCACCAAAAGGATGAAAGATAAAACCCAGGTGATCAGCCAATACAAAGCGTAGGCTGGTATTTTCATCATTATGAGGCGGAGGTGGTGGTTGCATACCTTGACGACGATTTAAACCACGAGGTGGTGGAGGAGGAACATCAAGGCGCCGACTTTGACGAACCTCAATTTGCTTACCCATTTTTAGCGCCGTGGCTTTCCCACCCCATTCGCCCTCTTCTTGCTGAAATCGAGATATTGAAGCAGTAAAGCGGTCATAATGTGCTCGCTTAGCAGAGTCGATAAACGACTGTTTTATCTGATAAGGAGCAATAATCGCTATCGCGCCAATCGTGGTTAGCGAGGTGAGCATAATGGTGAGAATAATCTTCGTTCTAAGTTTCACAGTTTCGACTCAATGGCTTTCTATACCTATAGCCTAAACCAATCGCGTAAATATTGAGTACCATATAACGGAGAATGTGAGCAGTTTATGACCAAAAAGAGAAGAATCGATCAGAAATACCTAAATATTTTCTTGCCTCTTCTAAGACCTCAGAGCCCATTTCATTGCGGAGGTGGTGTTCAATATCCTGTTCGTCATCCCTCAAAATATTTCTGAAGTCATTTTTATGTTCATTAACCTTGAAAATTGAGCAGATGATTTCAGCGAAGGTATCTCCAAAGTTTGAATCACGCCTAATATTCTCAATTGTTCGGTTTTTATTTACTTTAATGAAATAATTGTTTTTATCTTGTATGTAATCACTATCATTTAGTGATATTTGATTACCTTCACAGGTGCAAGAAATATCACTACATAAAACAAAGTTTACATTAGAGATCCACTTTGACTCTGTAGATTTTTGTGTCGCTTGTAAGTTATCAAATCTGTAAGAGAGTAAATATGGTTTTAGCCTTTGCATTTTCAGTTCAAATTCACTCGAAAGCGCGTCAACTACCTTATATTCCTCAATTTGTACTTCAATATCGTTTAAGTTTTTTACGCCAAAACATGCTGGGACTTGTTTACCACCAGAACGTTTAGGAAAGTTTAACAGTGGTTTATCTCTAATTACCTTTGAAGGTAACTTAATATTGTCACTGTAGTAAATATCAGCTTGGTTGAAATACTTTTCTTGTGTCTTTGTCTTTGCGAACAGCATGATGCCCGAATTGATAGGTTTACCATGTATTTTGAAGTGGTTTAGTACTAGCTTGTATATTTTCTGTGTATCAGTGCCATTCGGGCGAGTTGTAGGTAAATTCTGTAAAACGTTTGAAATATGATCAATCGAGAGTTTATTAAAGCTATCTTTTGCGCCTAACTTTAACAAAATTGAATCGATGTCTGGTTTGGTATAACCATATTTAGATAAAAACTCATAATCAAACGTAGAGCTATTAAATAATTCTGAAATTTTATCATCTGAAATCCAGTAGTTATTAAATAAGCCAGATTGGTGAAATTGATGGAGTAAATACGGAGTTATAT
>NZ_MCWZ01000182.1:3068-3872 GCF_002877365.1 Vibrio sp. 10N.261.55.A7 | reverse complement strand
ATTGAGTCAAAGTCATTAGTGGATATAACAGAGTCTTCGTTTGAGTCGTTCGACTATCCAAAATCTGGTGTAGTTATCGCTACAGTATTGATGGAATCAAAAAAGTTGAAGAATTTAACAATCAGCATGGAGGATAATTAATATTGGCTAATATAATAGAGCAGCAGCAAGAACTAATCGAAGGCCTGTACCATATAGTTACAGGTAGCTGTCCTCAACATTATCAAAGTGCAAGATGTGTTTTTAAATTTTTTAGGGCTGACGATGGAAGTGTGAGGGTAGGGCATGAGTTCTACTATACTCGCGAAAATATAGAATATTCAGATTTTTTGGGTAGGGAACTAAGACGTCCAGTTATGGAGTTAGTTACTAAGTTGCATACATTGATGGCTTCTCATACAGATGGTGATTGGAGTAAATTCAGTTTGGTTGTTAATGAGGATTCTTCGGTAACTACTCACTTTATCTACTGAAATAACGAGCCCACAACTGGGTCCGGTCTAATGAAATGGTTTTCCACATCAGTACTGACTAAGGTAAAGGTGAGGACCCACTCGAAAGAGGCAAACCATTATGACTACTATAGCAACTCTTGGTATCGATATCGGTAAATGGGATTCGCCAGGGTCAGGTCTTACCTTTTGCCTTTTTGATGAGAGTGGTCTAATTTTCAGCTAGACCATTACGGATAGAGCATTCGGAGAGCTGCACTATGCCAGCTCTCTGGGCAATGTACGTCAACCCATTTATCTTTAAAAATCCGTTCATCCCTTTCCTGAGGTGCTAATTGAATAGCTATTCAAT
>NZ_MCWZ01000182.1:0-2472 GCF_002877365.1 Vibrio sp. 10N.261.55.A7 | reverse complement strand
ATTGAATAGCTATTCAATACTAATTGTTCTCAACTAGGGCGCATCTAGAATTTGCATAAGTTAATCTTATAGTGCCAATACTGCCTGCTTAATTTTGCAAACTCATTCTTGTCCAAAAGTGTGGTAGCTTCAGCCTGTGATTCTCTGCGCTCCTTGCCCCTGCTCATACAGTTCATCTTCAGGATTAAATAGATGGCACTTCTTCATACTCAAACACCCACAACCAATACAACCAGATAGATTGTCTTTCAGAGACTTGATCTTCTCCATTTTGCGGTCCAGATCATTCTGCCATTTCGTTGCCACTCTATCCCAATCTCGCTTGGTGGCGGTTTTATGCATTGGTAAACCGCTGAGTTCCTGAATTATCTCTTCAAGGGTAAACCCTACCGATTGCGCGACTTGAATGAGAGCTATACGTCGCAGCATTGAGGGCAAATATCGACGTTGGTTACCATTGGTTCTAATGGATGCAATCAAGCCTTTAGTCTCGTAAAAACGCAGTGCTGACGTGGCGACACCACTGCGATCTGCTAGCTGACCTATCGTTAGATAATCATCTCTGAACATACTGATTCCAACTTTTTCAATGTTTCGCTTTACTTAAAGTTAACTTTAACTTTTATACTCTCACAAACTTCGAAATTCAACACATAAAAGATTAATGTTATGACAAAATCAACTCCAGTATTTCACAACCCAGAAGGTATCTTTAACCCAACACCCTTTGGTTTTTGCCACACAGTTAAAGCACCAGCTAGTGGGGAACTGGTTTACATTTCAGGTCAAAGTGGTGGTAAGGGTATGGAGCATACTCTCCATGATGATTTTCGCCATCAGGTTCGTGTTCTATTATCAAACCTAAATATTGCACTGAGCGCTCATGAACTAGGTTTTAACGATGTACTAAAAATTACCATTCTTATCGTCAATCATGATAGTGAAAAATTGCATATCTGGAGTGAGGAAATGCTGAAGTGTTGGTCGGCTGATACACTGCCAGCAAGCACCCTGATTCCAGTACCAAAACTCGCTCTTGATGGTATGCAAATTGAAGTGGATGCCATTGCATTCAAACCCGTTTAATCTTAAATATCGCTAAAACTTTCTTATTTATACAGCTCGGATTATGAGCTGCATTTAGGCTACCATGATGCTTAAAAACTACTTAACTCTACTCTTAATTGGCCTAATTTGGGGCTCACAATTTATTTTCCAAGCTATGGCGTTAGAGGTGTTCTCTCCTGTATGGATTGGTACATTACGTGCGGTGTTTGGCGCATTCACAGTGGTGGTAATTTGTCACGTAATGGGGCTACGGAGTACCAGTAAGCAATGGACACTATTTGCGGTAATTGGTTTGCTTGAGGCTACGATCCCCTTTGTACTCGTTCCTTGGGCGCAAAAAGAGCTGAGCAGCTCTGTCACTGCTATCTTAATGGGCACATTACCATTTTATGCACTTCTACTTGCCCCGCTATTTATTCAAAACTCAAAAGTCACCAAAGGAAATCTATTCAGTGTTTCCATCGGTTTTACAGGCTTGCTGGTGCTTTTCTATCCAGATTTCGTATCTGGAGGGCAACAATTTAATATGACCAGTGCACTTGCTGTGATTCTTGCTGCGGTCTGCTTCGCGATTGCCCTATTATTGCTTAACCGAGTGCAGAAAGAACACCCAATGATTGTGGCAAGAAATGTGTTAGTCATGGCGAGTATTCAATTATTTATAGTCGCAATGATTACGACACCTTTCGCATTGGATAAGGTTTCATCACATGCTGCTGGCTCAATCATCTATCTCGGCGTTATGTGCGCAGGCGTGGTCTACTACCTGTATATGATGAGCATCAAAAATTCTGGAGCGGTTTTTACTTCAATGACTAACTACCTTGTTCCTGCCGTGGGTGTACTTATCGCAGCACTAATGACCCACGAGAGCATCCTAACCACAACTTGGATTGCCTTAGTCATTATCCTCTCGGCTTTGTTTATCAATCAAATAGCGGCGAAAAATGAACAATAAGCTCCGTGGCCACCTTCAGATTATCCTTGCCACGTTTCTGATTGCAGGGTCTTTTATTGCAAGGTGAGTATCTCAGTGAATGACCCAAAGATCCTTGGGCCTATCGATGGGCACCGACTAACCGTAAAGTCAGAAATATTCATCTCACATCACAAAAACTGCCGTTGATCTTACTTTTGTTACTACATTTTGTGAAATTGATCGTAGCTATTTTTGAGATTCAGAGCTAAATTCAATACTGGCTCCAGAGAAAGAGAGTCAGACTTGAGCTCATTGAAGAGCGCCCTGTCGTATATAGTGAGGGATATAATGAAGAAAACGAGAAGAGCACAACTGCATCGTGTCAGAATTCAGTATTGGAAAGACACAACTAAAGATGCAAAGAAACAGTAAACACGCTTAAAGGCAGATAGACGAAATATCTGATACTAGCAAAAGTTTACAAT
>NZ_MCWZ01000181.1 GCF_002877365.1 Vibrio sp. 10N.261.55.A7 | reverse complement strand
GGGAAGTCGTCTTCCTCATTGAGGACGCCATCCCCATCAATGTCCGGGTCACTATTATCCCCCACGCCATCGCCGTCGGTATCCACCGATTCCGTCGCATCCTCTGGGAACGCATCCACGCTGTCATCGACACCGTCGATATCTCGGTCAAACATTTTAGTGTCATCGTCTGGGAAGGCATCCGCGTTGTCGCCTACCCCATCCCCATCACTGTCCATTTGCTCATCATAATTCGTCGGGAAATCGTCCGCGTTGTCGCCCACCCCATCCTTGTCGGTATCCGCCCACTCACTCACGTCATTGGGGAACACATCCGCATTGTCTCCAACGCCATCCTTGTCGCTGTCTATCTGCTCGCTCGCGTCTTCTGGGAAATCGTCCAGCTCATCACTCAAGCCGTCGTTGTCATCATCCAGGTCAGCGTGGTTACCCAGACCATCGCCATCGCTGTCCTTCTGCTCATTTCGGTTGTGCGGGAACGCGTCCGTCTTATCGCCCGTCCCGTCCTTGTCACTGTCTGTCTGCTCACTCGCGTCCAATGGGAACGCGTCGTCTTCATCACTCACCCCATCGCCATCGTCGTCGTTATCGCGAGCATTGCCTATAAAATCGCCATCGGTGTCTTGGTATTCCGTCTCATTCAGCGGGAACGCGTCCACGCTATCTAGATAACCGTCGTTATCGTCGTCGTCATCCTCAAAGTCCGTGATGCCATCCCCATCCGTGTCCACCACGCACACACCCGACAGTGGCTTATACCCAGTGTCACACAATAAGTACCCATTCGGGTCTTGAGCAGGCGCTTCAAACAAGGGCGGCAAGCCCGAGACTTCCTCATCCGGCACTTGCAAACTCGACGACACCATTTGAGACACCGCCGCAGAGTCACTGACAAAGGCTTGCGCCTCAGGCTCACTCACATCCAGTAACGCATACAGCTCAGAGACCGTTTCGGGCATGACCC
>NZ_MCWZ01000180.1 GCF_002877365.1 Vibrio sp. 10N.261.55.A7 | reverse complement strand
TTGATGGCGATAACGTGCCTAATGAGGACGATGACTTCCCTACTGATGCCACGGAATTCACAGACAGCGATGGCGATGATGTGGGGGATAATGCGGATGAATTCCCTGCTGATGCCACAGAATCGAAAGACAGCGATGGTGACGGTGTGGGGGATAATGCGGATGACTTCCCCCAGGATAACACCGAATCTCAAGACAGCGATGGCGATGGTGTGGGGGATAATGCGGATGACTTCCCTCAAGATAACACCGAATCGAAAGACAGCGATGGTGATGGTGTGGGGGATAACGCGGATGACTTCCCTCGTGATGCCACGGAATCGAAAGACAGCGATGGCGATGGCGTGGGGGATAACTTGGATGCGTTCCCAGAGGACGACAGTGAGCGTTACGATTTAGACAAGGATGGTGTGGGGGATAACGCGGATGTGTTTCCTGACAACGCGGAAGAGTCGGTCGACACCGATGGCGATGGTGTGGGGGATAACAGTGACCCGGATATTGATGGCGATGGTGTGGCTAACGAGGACGATGATTTCCCGAGTGACGCCACGGAATCGAGAGACAGTGACGGTGACGGCACGGGGGATAATGCGGATGAATTCCCAAGTGATGCCACAGAATCGAAAGACAGTGACGGCGATGGTGT